>NZ_MIIZ01000333.1:0-25683 GCF_001743005.1 Shigella sp. FC1967
AAAAAAAACACAAAAAATAATATGGATATGATAATGATTTTTCATTAACGTTTTTTTTCACTATAATGAAATGAAAAGATAAATCACATGGTGTGATCCAAGATAAAACAGCACTGGAGATAAATATGAGCTATACATTACCTGCACTGCCTTATGCTTATGATGCATTAGAGCCTCATTTTGATGAGCGTACAATGGAAATTCACCATACTAAGCATCATCAAACTTATGTGAATAATACCAATACAGCATTAGAAAAATTACCTGAGCTTGCTGGTTTAGACATTGATGAGTTAGTTAAAAATCTTCATAAAGTGCCTGCTGATCAACGCACTTTTTTACGTAATAATGCGGGGGGTCACTCTAACCACTCATTATTCTGGAAAGGCCTGAAGCTAGGTACTCAATTACAAGGTTCACTAAAAGATGCGATTGAGCGCGATTTTGGTAGCGTTGATGCCTTTAAAGAACTATTTGAAAAAGCTGCTGCTAGCCGTTTCGGTTCAGGTTGGGCTTGGCTGGTATTAAAAGACGATGGCAAACTTGCGGTAGTATCTACTGCAAACCAAGATAGCCCATTGATGGGTGAAGAGTTAGCGGGCGCATCTGGTTACCCAATTGTAGGGTTAGATGTGTGGGAACATGCTTACTACTTGAAATATCAAAATCGCCGTCCTGATTATATTAAAGCGTTCTGGTCTGTCGTTAACTGGGACGAAGCGCAAAAACGTTTTCAGAGTAAAGCATAATTGAGTAGATAACGTCCTTTTTTTTATATTTTCAATGCCGACATTTGTCGGCATTGTTTCTTTTGAACACTATCTTTACTATGAGTTATTCTTTTCTGTTTAGGTAGTGAACTATGCGTTATTTTCCTAGTGTTTTTATCGGTAATATCACAACAACATCTAATGGATTTACCAGTGCGATCACCAAAAGGCTGGTGGATGGTCATATCAAATTGACACCACAAGGATTAGAAGGTGATGAGCAAGCAGAAAAGCATTTTCACGGTGGACCTGATCGCGCACTTTGCCACTATCCTAAAGAACATTATCGTTATTGGGCTGAACAATTCCCGCAATTGACTGATTTTTTCAATGCCCCTGCATTTGGTGAAAATATCTCAACAACAGGCATGACAGAAGAAAATGTTTTTATTGGTGATATTTATCAATGGGGAACAGCATTAATTCAAGTGACTCAACCTCGTTCTCCTTGCTACAAACTGAATACAGTGACAGAAGTTAGTAATTTTTCGCAAATTATGCAAGATAGTGGTTATTGTGGTTGGTTATATCGCGTTGTAAGTACAGGAGAAACAGGCAGTCATCATCCTCTTGTTTTGGTTTCAAGAAACAGCAGTGTCTCTGTTAAAGAAGCGATTTCGATTGCTTTCCATATGCCGTTTGATGAAGAGCTTTATCATCGCCTATTAAGTACAGCAGGATTATCAGCAAGTTGGAGTAAGACTATGCAGTTAAGATTGAAAAATCAAACTATTGAGAGTTTTAATCGACGGTTGTTTAAGGCGTAAAGCGTTAATTCCCTCTTTACTAAAAAAACACCTTCCTAAAAATAGGCGAGGTGTTTTTATGTATTAACGAAATATCATGGATGTGCAATAAATCCGATTGCGTCATAAACCTTATCTAAGGTTGCTTGAGCGCGAGCTTTGGCTTTGTCAGCACCTTCTTTCATGATTTTATTAAGTAAGGCTTCATCATTACGGAATGTGTTAAAACGTTCTTGAATGTTGGTTAGCATTTCAGATACCGCATCAGCGACAGCACCTTTTAGATGACCGTACATTTTGCCTTCAAATTCAGCTTCTAATTCAGGAATAGTTTTACCTGTAACACCCGCTAAGATATCGAGTAAATTAGACACACCCGCTTTGTTTTCAAGATCGTAAATAACACGAGGTGGCTCTTCTGAGTCTGTCATTGCTCGTTTTATCTTTTTAGCGGCTGCTTTTGGATCTTCAAGCAACGCGATAACGTTATTACGGTTATCATCTGATTTAGACATTTTTTTAGTTGGATCTTGTAATGCCATTACTCGAGCACCGCCTTTAGGAATAAAAGGATCTGGCACGGTAAATATATCGCCATAAATAGCGTTAAAACGCTGAGCAATATCACGGCTTAATTCAAGATGTTGTTTTTGGTCGATACCAACAGGCACTTGGTTTGTTTGATAAATCAGAATATCCGCTGCCATTAATACCGGATAATCGAATAAGCCTGCATTGATATTTTCAGCGTGACGTGCTGATTTATCTTTAAATTGAGTCATTCGGCTCAATTCACCAAAATAGGTATAGCAGTTAAGTGCCCAGCTTAATTGCGCATGTTGTGGAACATGTGACTGAACAAAAATAGTGCTTTTTTCTGGATCAATGCCACAAGCAAGGTACAGAGCCAATGTATCTAAGGTTCTTTTTCTTAGCTCTTTAGGATCTTGGCGTACTGTAATAGCGTGTTGGTCAACGATACAGTAAATGCAATCATAATCATCTTGCATTTGTACCCATTGACGTAGCGCACCCATATAGTTTCCGATTGTTAATTCACCAGAAGGTTGTGCACCACTGAATACAATTGGCTTTTGTGCCGTTTTTTCTACTGAAGTCGTCATTTTAATTCTGTTCCACAGTTGTCATTGGCGTGATATCGAGGATAGAGAGCAAGTCAGCAAAATTATCGAGAGTAAAATCAGGTTTGCTGTCTGCAATAGGTACGCCGTAGTTATAGCCGTAGGTTAAACCTACGCAAGGGCACTCAGCCGCTTGTGCTGCAATAATATCATTGCGAGAATCCCCAACAAAAAGGAGTTCTTCTTTTTTAACACCAAACGTGCCCATTGTTAAATATAATGGTGCTGGATGCGGTTTTTTTTCTTTTACATCATCACCACCTAACACTAAGGAAAAGTATTTTTCAATTTCCAGTTGTTGTAGTAATGGCGCAATAAATGGTGTTGGTTTGTTGGTCACAATACCCAGAGGAATATTGTGTGACGCCAAGGCTTCAAGAGTTTCTTTGACGTGGGGGAATAAATCGCTGCCTGTTTTAACTGAGATGGCATAATGTTCATCAAAAAGATCACGCATCTCTTTTAATAAGGTATCAGTTACATCCTCGACGCCAGCATTGTGTAAAGCGCGTGTTAGTAACATATCCACGCCGTTCCCAACCCAAATAGTGACATTATGTTTACCCGCTGGAGGGAAGCCTTTTGCTTTTAATGCGTAGTCTGTTGCTTCTGTAAGACCAACAGCACTGTCGGTAAGGGTGCCATCAAGATCAAAGGCGATAGCACGGATACCTTTGAGTTTTTTATCTGTCATTACGATACCTTTTCTAATTCACGGCGCATATTGTCGATAACATGCTTATAGTCTGGCTGATTGAAAATAGCAGAGCCTGCAACAAACATATCAGCGCCAGCTTGCGCAATTTCAGCAATATTATCGACTTTGACACCGCCATCAATTTCTAAACGAATGTCATAACCACCATCGTCAATCATCTTACGAACTTGGCGTAATTTATCGAGCGTATTAGGAATAAAAGATTGGCCACCAAAGCCTGGGTTAACAGACATTAGCAGGATAAGATCTAATTTATCCATAACATAGTCGAGATAGTTTAATGGGGTTGCTGGATTAAGCACTAAGCCTGCTTTACAACCACAATCTTTAATTAATTGAATAGTGCGATCGACGTGGTCACTAGCTTCAGCGTGAAATGAGATATAAGTTGCACCAGCATTTGCAAAATCAGGAATGATTCGATCAACGGGTTTTACCATGAGGTGAACATCAATGGGGGCTGTAATACCGTAGTTGCGCAGTGCCTTACAAATTGGTGCACCAAAGGTCAGATTAGGAACATAGTGGTTATCCATAACATCAAAATGAACAACATCGGCACCCGCTGAGAGTACTTTTTCAGTATCTTCACCAAGACGAGCAAAATCAGCAGATAAAATAGAAGGGGCAATCAGAAAGTCTTTCATCGCATTCTCCTGACAACACTCCCATTGTCGGGAGGTGTTAACGATTATTTATATAAGGCAAGTAATTCGTTTACTTTGCTACGACCCAGCGTGTTGCTACTGATTGTTCTTCTGACTTTCACACTGTGTAGCTCTTTTGCGTTCACGTACCACTCTTTTGTTAACGCAGTCTCATGATTTGATATTAACACGGGTATCTGTCTCTCGTAAGCCAGCATTGAGGCAAGTTGAGCCAGATGTTCCTGCTCCTGAAAACTAAAGCTATTTGTATGGTATGACGTGAAATTTGCAGTCGGTGATAATGGAGCATAAGGCGGATCGCAATAAACGACAGCGCCTTTTTCTGCGTTATTCATAGTCGATGAATAGCTTTGGCAAACAAATTCGGCTTTTTGTGCTTTTTCAGAAAACCAAACTAGCTCTGCTTCAGGAAAATAAGGTTTTTTATAACGACCAAAAGGGACATTGTATTCACCTTTTGAATTATAACGACATAACCCATTGTAGCAATGACGGTTAAGATAGAGAAATAATACACTACGCTGATAAGCGTCCTTTGAATGATTAAATTCTTGTCGTAGTTGATAAAATTCTTCTGCGATATTCATTTTAGGGGTAAATAATAAGCGGGCATCCTTCATAAATTTTTCAGGATGTTGCTTTACCGTATTATAGAGATGAATTAGATCACTATTTATATCGGCAAGAATATATGAATCGTATTCTGTATTTAAAAAAACAGAACCAGCACCCATAAAAGGTTCAATTAAACAATTACCCTCAGGTAGATGACGTTTAATGTCATCTACCAAAGGATATTTACCACCAGCCCATTTTAGGAATGCGCGTTTTTTTTTTCATGCCGTCCAAATTTCTCAATCGTTTCAGAGTCGCCGATTGTACTCTGTTTCAGACAGCATATCAGCGGTGAACTTCGTCTTAATTATTTTTTTAGATCCTGATGAACATGCTTCATCGGTCTAACCCAAGGTTGTTTTGCTTGTACTGGCGTTGGTAAAGAAGAAATGGCCTGCTTGGCCTCACTTATATTACGATAATTTCCATAGATGAGTACATACCATGGGTTACCGTTACGCTGTGTTTTGTAAATAGCGTAGTTTCCATTAAGGTTCTTTTTAGCGAAAGCCTCTAAGGTATCTTGGCGGCTTGCACCACTTAATTGCAGCGTATAGTTAGTCGCAGGGATCGTGCTTAAATTACCTGCTGATAATGAGCCAGAAACAACAGGTTTAGTCGCCGTAGGTTTAGGTTGCGTGGTCGCTGCTGGTGTTAGTGGTTTTGTTGGTGGTGTTTTTACTTCAGCTGGTTTTTGTACTGGCTGAGTGACAGGCGGCTGTGTAACAGGTTGTACCGGTTTTGGCTGTTGTGTATTTTGCTGATTAGTCGCTTGATTAATACCCGTTTGTTGTTGATTTAAAGAATCAACGATATCTCCAGGGATCTCAACACGTTGACCTTGAGAATCAATCATTGGCGGTAAATTTTGTGAAGGTGGTGTTACCGGTTGTATATCTTGCCCAGAAATAGATTGAGGTGTTGATGGTTGACCATTTTCTGAAGGCGTAACGGATGACGGTTGCTGAGATAAGTCGATATTTCGTTCTGTATTGGTTGCAGGCGCAGGTTCAGCTGTTTCTGGTGATTTTAATGCTGAGCTTATTGCGATAATGAGCAGAATAAGGACTAAAACACCGACACCAATCATCATCTGTTGACGGGATACAGAGAATCGTGCGTTTTTTAATGGATTACTACGAGGTCGGTTGGTTCGACGTTCAGGTCTATCCGATGTATCAGGTTTGAGTGAATTATTACCCTTGGTTTCATTATCAGGTTTGAACTCGTCCATTATGCCCTCCGTCAGAGCGTCAAAAAGCGAAAAATATTCTATTCAGCCTTAGCCATTACCTCATAGTATAAGGATGAAACGCTTTTTCTGAAACGTTGCATTTGACAATATTAACCAGAATTTTCCTTAAATGAATATTCTGGTTTGTTTGTTGTCAGATAATGGGAAGCTTAATTTGCGTTAATACAAGATGTTATCGCTTTGCGGACTTGTTCGCGAGTAATATCGGCACGCAATTCAGATTGACCGATACCTTTTGGTAAAACAAGGTGTAATTTGCCACCAGATACTTTTTTATCTCTCATCATATGAGGTAAATAGTCATCAGGCGTCATTTCAATAGGACCATTGACTGGGAGATTGGCTTTCTCAAGCAATTGAATAACACGCTGAGTTTCTTCTTCAGTGAATTGACCAAGCGATTGAGATGTTCTTGCCGCCATTACCATGCCTGCAGAAACGGCTTCACCATGCAACCAGACACCATAGCCCATATGAGCTTCAATGGCGTGTCCATAGGTATGACCAAGGTTGAGGAGTGCGCGTAAACCACTTGTTTCTTTTTCATCAGCGGCAACGACGTCCGCTTTTAGCTCACAGCAACGACGGATACAAAATGCCATGGCTTTAGGATCAAGAGCCAAGAGTTTATCAATATTATTTTCAAGCCAGATAAAAAAGTCTTTATCTAAAATGATGCCATATTTAATAACTTCAGCTAGACCCGATGAAAGTTCACGAGATGGTAATGTGGCAAGACAATCGAGATCGATAACAACAGAAGCGGGCTGATAAAATGCACCAATCATATTTTTGCCAAGAGGGTGATTAACTGCGGTTTTTCCACCAACAGAAGAATCGACTTGTGACAATAGTGTGGTTGGTACTTGAATAAAGCGAACGCCACGTTGATAACTTGCTGCGGCAAATCCCGTTAGATCACCAATAACACCACCACCTAATGCGATAAGTGTTGTATCTCGATTGTGGTTTTTTTCTAATAATGCAGTAAAGACATCATTCATGATTTCAAGCGATTTATATTGTTCGCCATCAGGCAAAATTACGCTATCAACCAAAACACCTTGTTTTTTTAAGGTGTCCGTTACCTTTTCTAAATAAAGTGGAGCAAGTGTCACGTTTGTGACGATCATAACTTGCTGCCCCGCTTTTAAAGGCAAAAAGGTCTCTTCTTGATGAAAAAGGCCAGAAGCAATGGTAATGGGATAGCTTCTTTCACCTAATGTGACAGTGATTTTTTCCATAACAGTGGCCTTCTTCTTATTGTCTTAACTTAACATTGTAATTAACTGAATTTGTTAGTTTTGTTCTAATAATTCAATTATTTGATTGGCTACAATTTTTGCACTCTGATCATCAGTATGAATAGTGATGTCAGCAATCTCTTCATAAAGAGGATTACGTTCTTCAGCTAATGTCTCTAAGACATCGCGCACAGGCTCAACACCTTGCAATAAAGGACGTTTTTTATCACGTTGGGTACGCGCGAGTTGTTTTTCAATATTGGTTTCTAAATAAACAACCACACCACGAGCAGATAATCTGTTACGGGTTTCTCGCGATTTCACCGAACCACCACCTGTTGCAAGAACAATGCCTTGTTTTTCAGTAAGTTCGTTGATTATTTTCTCTTCTCGTTGACGGAAGCCTTCTTCGCCTTCAACATCAAATACCCAACCTACATCCGCACCTGTACGCCGCTCAATTTCCTGATCGGAATCATAAAACTCCATACTAAGTTGTTGAGCTAACTGACGACCAATAGTGCTTTTGCCGGCACCCATAGGCCCAACCAGAAAGATATTACGTTTCTCTGCCATGTTTTTGGTATTACTAAGATATTCGTTAATGATAACCCGCCCCGCCAAATTCATTCAGCGACGGGACCTAAACTGAAATTTATGAGTGTTTATCTAATTCACACCTGATAACATTTGTTATCTACTCTCATAATAAGACTGAGTTCTTTCAGTAGATCGCTATAAAATAACCACATGCTGTCATTAGCGACAACATAGGATAAAAATCCCTTTGCCCACAGTACATAACAAAAACTACTAAAAAAGTAATTATCTTTGTTGGCAACGCGGAGATTCTAACACAATTTAGTCGGAAAACCGCATCTGATAATATTGTCTTTTTCGTTATCAATCGATCAATATTACATATAAAAAGCCCTACCTCCAACAATAGAGGAAGTGCATAAAAATGTATCCGTATTTTTATTGTGATGTTTCAGGCTCACTCAAATTAGCTAACCCTTGTAAGCTAAATCGTCCTCATCGTCAAATCTATAAATACTTATTATAAGAAAAAACAATAGATAACTCTCAGTTTAACCCTAGTAAAAAACATGTAGCACCTTGTATTTTAAAGTAAATTTTTTTTATTACATAAAAAATAGATTAATTTTGGGTGTAATAAAAATAACCAATTCAATGGCGGCTGTGTTGATCTCTTTTATGACTAAAAAGTACGCCTAACAATGGAATAGAGGATAAAAAGGGGATCTTTGCCGTGTGTTCTTGCTGTTTTTGCTGAAATATACCTCCTAACATAATGGTTTCTCCATCTCGAATAGTCACTTCAGTGCTGATCTCCTGTTTATCAATAGACAGATGTTCACTTCCGCCTTGAACCAGAGCAATACCTGGCGTGTTTTGACTAATTTTAAGTATTAATCTTATCTTTTTATTTCTCTGAATAATGGGGGTTACTTCCATACCTAGGACGGCTTCTTTAAATTGAACTCGTGTAATTTCATTATCTCGACTGACATAGGGGATCTCTGTGCCTTGTTTGATGGATGCTGTTTTTTCATGGGCAGTTGTTAGTCGTGGACTTGCGATAATAGCTAATTGTTTTTCTTGTTCTAATGCGCTTAATTCAAGCTCCAATAAGCGCCCATTAATTCTGGCAATATTAAATGCAATATAGTGAAGCGGATTTTTAGTGTTTTGATGGAGTGATAATGCAGAAAGTGAAGGGGTTGATTGTGCTGAATTAAGCGAGGCGCCTGTTGAAATAGCATTGGGTGTTGCCGATGCTGCTTCGGCTTGTGTTTTTAACGCTTGTAATCCCCATTGAGTGCCTAATTCATTTAAAGCATCCTGACTGCTACTTACAATATGTGCGGTGATATGAACTTGTTGTTGTGGAGTATCCCGTAATTTTAGCCAATCTCCAATTTCAGACAGTGTTTTACTATTATCAATTATCGAGAGACTATTCGCTTCTTTATCAATAATCACTCGCCCCTGTTGACTAAGTAATGGGATCGTGTGACGACTTAGTTGTTCGCCTAGTCTTTCAGCATCAGCATAATTTAGAGGATAAAGCTGGTGATGTAATTCTTCGGATTGTCCAGTAGTTGATATTCGCTCTTCAACAAAGGTAGATGATGTTTTTTCGTCATGGGTATCAGGAAAGAAGGGATCTCTAGTGTGAGCCATAATAGCGGTGGTCATACATAATATGGTGATTAAAATACCTATCTTCATGATATTTCATCCTGTATTACGCTTGAATCACTTAGCTCACTAAGGCTCATTTGTACTGAAATTAGGCGGGTTTCTATGGGGACAATATTTAGAGAAATAAGCGCTAAACTTGTTTGATTGAGATATTCCAATAGTGTGAGAAATTGTGGATAAGACAAAGTAAAAGTAAGTTTATATAAAGAATTAGGCATGTTCTCCCAAACCTCAGGGATAAAAGAGTATGTCATCAGTAAGCGTTGTAATTGCTCACTAACCGGTAGGTTGTTGAAGGGAATGTCATAATCTATTTGTTGTATGATGAGTGAATTAATAGATGGCATTGTCCCTAACGTACTTTTTATGGTGATTAATACGTTTTTAGTCTTTGTGCTATTTTCTATGTGCTGTTGGGTTATTTTCTTGCTGGTAGTTTGTATAGATAAAGAGGTAATAAAACAAAAGGATAATAAAAGGCATCATTAAGCTTAGTAACGTTAGTTTCCACTTCGGTAGAAATATCATTAGTAACAACCATTGTGTGTTTATTTTCATTGCCTTCCCTTATCTTCTTCATTCCATGGCTCTTTTTCTTTTAATTCTGTTTTTAAATGTACTTCAGTGTAAGACGGATCAATTTTACTTTGCTGTAAATAACTTAATGCTAAAGAGGCTAAAACAGGATGAGTTTTAAGGTTGGTAATAAAGGCGAGTGATTGTGTATTGGGGAGAGTGAGATGCAATGTGCGTTGATTATCAGTTTCATCATAGTGGCTAATCCAACCTGCTGAGGGAAGATGTGTTTCGATAGCTCGAAAGAAGCGAATGTAATGTAAATAGCGCAACCAGTTTTGGTAATAGAGTGAATAGTGTTGATAGCGTAAAAGTGTCTGTTTTTTCTGTTTTTGATATATATCGAGCTGTTTTAGTAATAAATCTTCTTGTTGTTGAGTTTGGCGTTGTTGTTCAGTTAAGAGTGTTCGTTTTTGTGCTAAATGGTAGGTGTAATAGCCACAAATAACGAAAGTGATCGTGATCAAAGAGAGTGTTTGAGAAAGCCATAACAATGCTTTTTGTCTAAATAACTTGTGGCGCCAAGGTAGGTAATTTATTTGATACATAACACCTCCTCAGGGCGTAATGCTAAACCCAATGCAATCAGTGGAATGGGATCTTTATTTGATGTTATTTTAAATAACTCATGGGAAAAGTTGGGCCAAATAGGCATCAACTGGCTAAAGTGCTCTTCATTATCACCTGTTAAATAACACTGTTTTAATGACCAATGATATTTTTCTATTAATTGGTCAATACAAGCTTGTTGCTCTTGTTGGTTTTCATAGGCGAGATTACCGTAATGGGGCATATTTTCATCAGGTGATATCCAAAATAGCGTTTTGTTTTTACAGTACAAAAGTGGAGCTTGATGTGGGATGTTAAGGTAAGTTGCTAAATAGCGTAGTGCGCACGCTGGGGTATCAATCGCAGTTATTGTTAAGTTTATTCGAGAAAACAAGTCAATATACTTATCTAAAATCATTTTATGGCATAGATGAATAGCGAGTTTTCCCTTATTTTGCCGATAATCAAAATTAACAGGGATTTTTGTATTTTGTGTATAAGATGTGGCTCGTAGTTGCGCTAACCGATAACATGCTGCTGAGGTAAGAGAAACTGCATGAGGCAGTGGGATAATTTGATAGTTTTCATAAATATCGGGTAGAGAAAGCGTAACATTATTAATAGAAGGTAATTTTTTTACGCCAATCCATTAGGATTTTCTTAATTTTATGTCATTTAAATCGTCATTAAGAGGTAAAGGGAATTGCCAAAATGCACTAATCTTCCATTGTTTATTCTGCTGAAATACCAAAAACTGCATTGATATGATGAGTGTTAATTTCAATACCAATCTGGTAATTGTGTGTTTCCATAAATGATATCCATATCTATTGATGATGAGTAATTGCCTATTTTCAAAGAGGCGTTACCTTTATACTACGCACTGTTTGTTTATAAACCGCCCAATTCACACTACATGGGAAATTTAAGGTGAAGTTCTTAAAATATTTTTTCATCTTCGTTTTTGCTTGCATAATTTTGGGAGCAGCCTCGATATACGGTATGTATAAGTATGTTGAGCCCCAGTTACCCGATGTCGCGACATTAAAAGATGTTCGTTTACAAACCCCTATGCAAGTCTTTAGTGCAGACGGAGAGTTGATCGCGCAATACGGTGAAAAACGTCGTTTACCGTTAACATTGGAGGAAATGCCTCCTCAACTTATTAATGCCTTTATCGCAACAGAAGATACGCGTTTTCGTGAGCACCACGGTATTGACCCTATTGGGATCTCGCGTGCAGTGGTTGTAGCATTAACATCAGGGCAAGCCTCTCAAGGCGCTAGTACTATTACGCAACAATTAGCTCGAAATTTCTTTTTAACCCCAGAAAAGAAATTAATGCGAAAAATTAAAGAGGCCTTTTTGGCGATCCGCATAGAAAAAGAGCTCACTAAAGATGAAATTTTAGCGCTGTATCTAAATAAAATTTATCTCGGTAACCGTGCTTATGGTGTGGGTGCCGCTGCTTATGTTTACTTTGGAAAAAGTGTTCACGAGCTTAGCCTAAATGAAATGGCAGTTATTGCGGGTTTACCAAAAGCGCCATCGACGCTAAACCCACTCTATTCTTATGATCGCGCCTTAAAACGTCGTAATGTCGTTTTATTGCGTATGTATGAAGAAAACTATATCACTCGTGCACAGTATGAAAGTGCAAAAGCAGAGCCTATTGTTGCTAAATACCATGCACCGCAAATTGATTTCTCTGCACCTTATCTAACAGAAATGGTGAGAATGGAAATGTATGAGCGCTATGGTGAAAATGCTTATACAGATGGCTATAAAATTTACACGACGATTGTTCGTAAAGATCAATTAGCTGCAGAAAAAGCTTTGCGTGACAATGTGATCGATTATGACATGCGTCATGGTTACCGCGGTGCTCAAGAGGTTCTGTGGAGTGAAGGGCAAACGCCATGGGATAACGAAGCTATCAGTCAGAAATTAAAAGGGATCCAAACTTATGGTCCTTTAATTCCCGCGGTTGTGTTATCTGCTGATGCAAAAGAAGCCAAAGTTATCTTAAAAACAGGCGACAACATTACATTAGATTTAAAAGCGGTTCGTTGGGCTCGTAAATTTATTTCTGATACCTCTCAAGGTGCAACACCGACAAAAGTTGATGCGGTTGTGCATGCTGGAGAGCAAATATGGGTACGTCAAAATAACGAAAACAACTGGGTGTTAGCCCAACTTCCGGGGGTTAATGCTGCATTTGTTGCATTAGATCCTATCAATGGAGGGATTATTGCGCTCGTTGGTGGTTTTGATTTTGAGATCAGTAAATTTAACCGAGTTTCTCAATCGTTACGCCAAGTCGGTTCAAATATTAAACCTTTCCTATACGCTGCTGCATTAGATAAAGGATTGACGTTATCGACACTGCTTAATGATTTACCTATTAGCCGTTGGGATGCTGGTGCAGGTACAGATTGGCGACCTAAAAACTCACCCCCCACTTATGCTGGTCCTATTCGTTTACGCCAAGGTTTAGGTCAGTCTAAAAACGTGGTGATGGTACGTGCAATGCGTGCAATGGGTGTGGATTATGCTGCTGATTATCTATTACGTTTTGGTTTTCCTAATCAAAATATCGATAGAACAGAATCGTTAGCATTAGGATCACCATCATTTACACCAATGCAAATGGTACGAGGGTTTGCTGTTATGGCAAACGGCGGATATCTTATCGAGCCTTATTATATCCAACGTATTGAAAATGCTGATGGCGAAGAACTGTTTACTGCAAATCCAAAGGTAGCTTGCCCAGATTGTACGGATATTCCCGTTATTTACGGCGATACCCTGCGTTCTATTGCGTTATCTGATGACTATATGGAAAACGTTGCTCAATCTAATAAATCTCAGCCAGCAGCAGCTACGCCTGAAATTGAATTAGAACAAGCCCCGTTAGCTGAAACTGTAAAAGAAAGCCCTTATGCACCACACGTTATCAGCACACCTCTGGCGTTCTTAATGCATGATGCATTAAGAACAAACCTTGTAGGTGAACCAGGATGGTCTGGTACAGGTTGGCGCGCTGTTCGTGATCTGAAACGCCAAGATATTGGTGGTAAGACAGGAACAACCAATAGTTCTAAAGATGCATGGTTCTCTGGATATGGCGCTAATATTGTTGCCACAGCTTGGATTGGTTTTTGATGACAGTAGTCGTAATTTTAGGTCGAACGGCTGCTAGTGGTGGTGAAGCTGGTGCGAAAACCGCACAACCGATTTGGAACGACTTTATGAAAGTGGCTCTCGACGGTGTGCCTGTTAATATGATGCCAGTACCAAAAGGTGTTGTAGCCGTTCAAATTGATAGAAGAACAGGAAAATTGGCGGGTGACGGCTCTTCAATGAAAGAATATTTTATTGAGGGAACTCAACCGACAGAAAGAGCAAAAAATGAAGTAGGAACACAGATTTTTGAGGATAATGGCGAATCTAACGAATTATTCTAATTAATCGAAAATAAAAACCGGATGTTAAAGTCCGGTTTTTTATTATCTATTTATTTTGTAATAGATAGCGATGGGCTAAGAAGAGGGCACTGACACTGCGAGCTTCTGTAAAATCGGGATGATCGAGTAAGTCCATCATTTTTGCGATAGGCCAGCGTATTTGGATCAGAGGCTCAGGTTCATCACCTTCGAGTTGCTCTGGGTAAAGATTATGTGCAATGACAATATTCATTTTGCTAGAAAAATAGGATGGCGCCATAGAAAGTTTTGCGAGTTCTATTAACGAGTGGGCACCATAGCCAATTTCTTCTTTTAGTTCGCGGTTTGCAGCTTGTAGGGCATTTTCACCTGGATCAATGGCGCCTTTTGGAAAACCAAAATCGTAATTTTCGATACCTACGGCGTATTCACGAATAAGGATAAGATGGTCATCAATAATAGGCACAATCATAACGGCTTCACGATTAGCGGGTTTCATTCGCTCATAAGTGCGCTTTTCTCCGTTACTAAACTCCAGATTAACGGATTGGATCTGAAATAATTGAGAACGGGCGATGTTATCAATGTTTAATATATTGGGGTTTTTTTGAGTTCTTTCATAACAGTCCCTGACAGAATAGAGATTAACCTGAATTTAACACATTTAATGACAAAATAAATCTAACAATTAGATTTAGCTTTTAAAGAAAAATTGAGTACACTCCGCTATCAAACCTAGTTATTTATTTGATTTTTTGAGAATATTATTATTTTATTGATTCGCTATTTTGCCTGAAGATTGCATTGTTAGCGGATATAAACTTGAAAATAGATATAAATTATAACGCGACTATAAAAACATAATCTATTGTATTTAAATAAAAAATAGAACAAAAGAATAGGAATTGCCTTATGTTAGGCAGGGTTTTAAATTTGTTATTGTTACTACGCAGCATCAGTATAAGTATGGGGAAAAAATGAGATTATCAGTCATTATATTGGCTATCTTGATGATAAGCCTATTTATAATGCCGCCTTTCTATTCTTTAAAAGAAGGCGGCTTGATGGCTCATATCATCTTCCATCTCTCGCTAAACCGACGTATCGCAAGCTCACTTCTGATGACTATGGGCTTATTAGTGATTATTTATCTTATTTTGGTACATCTGATTTTTCCTCTGGCTATTCATTACAAAACTTCCCCGATATGCCACTTAAAGGCGAAGTCGTGACTACATTAAGAAATATCGTTAATCGTTTTGCGGGTTCTAGTGAAGGATTAAATCATTGGCGTTACTATATTGATGCGGTAGAAATTCATATTCCCCCGTTACTTGTTCCTTACCTTCAGCAAGAAAATGTTCTCGATGTTGTCTGTACCCCTTCAATCCCCATTGTTATAGGTGTTAATGGCCATTTCTTAAAAGATGAAAAAATTCATTTCTCCGCTTTAAGTTTAAAACAGCTTTCTGAGCCTATATTGGCAAATGGTTCATCAACAATTCAAAAGAATGAAGGTGATGCGGCGCACTTATTACAAATCCGAGAAGAAACAAACGAAGAATATCGATTACATAATTCATCTGGTTTTTGGGATGGCTCTTTGATTTGTATAGGGTTTACGTTGTGCCTAACCGCCTTAATGATGCCTCAAGTTTTTCTTCCTTGGATCCTAGCGACTGGAGGGGCTTTTTTTGCTGTTGGCGTTTTTTTGATCCACAACCCTTTGATTAAACCGCGTAAACAAGAAATTCACTGTTTTAAGGGGCGTTTAAAGCGCTGGGGACTTTTTGGCAATTTTGATCATGGACAGGTAAAAAACGTTTCTTTAGGGGGGATTGATCTTGTTTATCCCCCTCATTGGGAGCCTTATATTCAAAATGATATTGATAAGGTGACTTATTTAGAAATGTATCCAAATCATCATGTTGTAAAGCAAGGAAATTACCTTTCGTTGCATGATGAAGAAAAAAACTACCCTTATAAACGCTATATTAAAAATATTATTTTCGTTTTCTGGTGCTTATTTATTATTGGCATGTTGTATCTTTATCAACCCCTTTCTCTTTCAATGAAACTCAGTTTTTCATGGCTGAAAGATACAGAACCTCATTTAGTCACCAATTTTTACTGAACTAGAGACAACCAATTTACATGTTGGGGATATTATTCAAGCGAAAGGGGTTGGGATGTGCTACATGCCACCTAATTTATCAAGTAAGAATAATAAAACGATTTTTGCACCTTTTGATTGCTCTGGCATTTACTGGAATAACAGTAATCCAATGCCAATGCCTGAATCGAGTACGATAGAAAAAGCAGCGGCTTTATTGCATATGGTTGAAGAGCAATTACATCCTGTTTCTAATAACCGAGTTAACCCAAGTTTAGGTCAAGCGATTACTAAATCCGGGATGAACCTATTAGATAATTTTGATGGTATTGTGTTGAAAACACAGGATTTATGTCCACGAGAAAATGAGTGTATTCGCCTTAAAATGGCGCTAGTTAATTTAAGTAACGTCAATGATTGGGCTGCATTAGTTCAACGAGCTGAAAGCGGTAAATTAACCGGAACCAATGTTTTATTACGAGCTGTGAGTGCTGAGGCCTTGGAAAAGCTTATCGACACCACCACATCTTCTTTTATCTACCGAGAAATAGATAAAGCCGCAATACTGTTAAACAGTCCTCCACCGGGTGGTGTGCTGTTAATCAGTGATGAAAGAAAACAGCTTGTTGATTACGCTTCAAGTTCAAACTCAGTGTTTGAACCAACTCCGTTAGAACAGTGGCGAGAACTACAACGTTTATCCGATATTTTATTGCATACACCTTTTGATACAGGTGGCGTAATAACGGGCATGGTTATTGATGCAAATGGTACGTTACAGATATTTTTACATAGCCTGCCAGATTCGATGACGATGTTATATTACATCGGTAATACGTTATTATTGTTTATCGCTATTGGGTTCTTAATATTGAACCTATTTCTTATCATCCGGCGTCGGCGACAAAATAACCAACGCATGAATAAAATCAGTCTCTATTATGAGCACTGTTTTTATCGCCCTCCTCAGTAAGTCCCTTGTTGTGGGAGGCTATGTGTTTACACTATCGCCTTCATAAAGAAGTTGTGAAGTTAAGGAGAAAGGGATGAGTCAACCATCGCAAGAAAGTGGCGTCCGTTTAGATAAATGGCTTTGGGCTGCACGTTTCTATAAAACGCGCGCTATTGCTCGCACAATGATTGAAGGTGGCAAAGTTCACTACAATGGGGTGAGAAGTAAGCCAAGTAAAATTGTTGAAGAGGGGGCTGAAATACGCCTACGACAAGGTAATGATGAACGGACGGTAATTCTTCTTATGGTAAGTTCACAGCGGCAAGGTGCTGCTCAAGCCCAAGCACTGTATTGTGAAACACCGGAAAGTATTGCTAAAAGAGAAAAAATTGCTTTAGCAAGAAAAATGAATGCATTAACAATGCCTCATCCGGAACGTCGTCCCGATAAAAAGGAAAGACGTACCTTACTTCGCTTCAAACAGACAAATTTACAAGAATCGGATTAATCGATTCCCTGAAATGAGAGAAAATCATGTCTAAAAAAGATTCTTTATCACGTTTTTTATTCGAAAAAAACGCGGTACGTGGTGAATTGGTCAATGTGACTGAAACCTATCAATCAATGCTTGAGAATCACCATTATCCTGAGCCAGTTCAACACCTTCTGGGTGATTTGCTGGTGGCAACCAGTTTGTTAACCGCTACGCTTAAATTTGAAGGTGATATTACGGTTCAAATACAAGGTGATGGCCCTGTGCGACTGGCTGTGATCAATGGAAATAACAATCAACAAATGCGTGGTGTTGCACGTATTGGAGATGATGTTAAAGCGGGTAGTACCTTAAAAGAGATGATCGGTAATGGTTTTATGGTCATCACAGTAACGCCTGAAAAAGGTGAACGTTATCAAGGTATTGTTGCGCTTGATGGTGAAACGATTGAAGCCTGTATTGATAACTACTTTAAGCAATCAGAACAGTTACCTACACGTGTATTTATTCGTAGTGGTATGCAAGCGGGCAAACCTGCTGCAGCCGGTATGTTATTACAAGTATTACCGGCATCAGAAGCATTTACAGCAAAACATACTGCTGAAAGTTTTGATTTACTGACGAAATTAACACACACAATCAAGGCTGAAGAGCTATTTACGCTAGATACTAAAGAGATCTTACACCGTTTATATCACGAAGAAGATGTCACTCTTTATGATCCTCAAGTTGTTGAATTTCATTGCACTTGTTCGCGTGAACGTTGTGAAAATACATTAGTAACATTATCGGAAGAGGATGTGAACCACCTGTTGCAAGAAAAGGGAAAAAATTGAATATGGAATGCGAATATTGTGGAACACATTATATCTTTACAGAGAATGATATTAATAATATCAATAAAGTTGGATAAATCCAAATTAAACTGATTCGATTTAGCAAGACGATTTTATCCTAAGGACGCTATTTTGCGTCCTTTTTTATTCAACAATTTTTCTTTAGTTTTGTGCATTAGTTCTCGTTCTTAACATAAAAAAAATTATAAATTTTCAAAATATTGATAACAATCGCTGTTAATTACTTGTAACACCTTAATATTATTCGTAGAAAGGTCTATTTATCAGGAGCAAAACTATGAGCGTTAAAGGTCTTACCCCTAAGGATCTCCAGCAGTACGGTATTAAGGACACAAGTGAAATCATTTATAACCCAAGTTATGAGCAGTTATTTAATGAAGAAACTAAGCCCGGATTAACAGGTTACGAACGAGGCACTCAAACCTCATTAGGTGCTATTGCTGTTGATACAGGTATATTTACTGGACGTTCTCCGAAAGATAAATACATTGTTCGTGATGATGTTACTCGTGACACCGTATGGTGGGCTGATCAGGGTAAAGGCAAGAACGATAATAAGCCACTTTCACAAGAAGTGTGGGCTGACTTAAAATCATTAGTAACCCATCAGCTGTCAGGCAAACGTTTGTTTGTTGTCGATGCATTTTGTGGTGCGAATGCGGATACTCGTTTGAAAGTTCGTTTTATCACAGAAGTTGCTTGGCAAGCTCATTTTGTTAAAAATATGTTTATTCGTCCTGAGCAAGAAGAGCTGGCGAATTTCACACCAGATTTCATTGTGATGAACGGAGCGAAATGTACAAATCCAAATTGGAAGGCGCAAGGTCTGAATTCAGAGAATTTCGTTGCTTTCAATTTAACTGAACGCATTCAGTTAATTGGTGGTACTTGGTACGGTGGCGAGATGAAGAAAGGTATGTTCTCTATGATGAACTACTTCCTTCCTCTTAAAGGTATTGCTTCTATGCACTGTTCCGCAAACGTTGGTGAAAGTGGTGATGTTGCTATTTTCTTTGGTCTATCAGGCACAGGTAAAACAACGCTTTCAACGGATCCTAAGCGTAAGTTAATTGGTGATGATGAGCATGGTTGGGATGATGACGGCGTGTTTAACTTTGAAGGGGGTTGTTATGCGAAAACAATCCACTTATCAAAAGAAGCTGAACCCGATATCTATGGTGCAATTAAACGTGATGCCTTGTTAGAAAATGTGGTTGTATTATCTGACGGCTCTGTTGATTTCGATGATGGTTCGAAAACAGAAAATACCCGAGTTTCTTATCCTATCTATCATATCGATAATATCGTTAAACCTATCTCTAAAGCAGGTCATGCTAAGAAAGTTATTTTCTTAACGGCAGATGCGTTTGGTGTGTTACCTCCAGTATCACGATTAACACCAGAACAGACGCAATACCACTTTTTGTCAGGCTTCACTGCTAAACTTGCGGGAACAGAACGTGGTGTGACTGAACCAACGCCAACATTCTCAGCTTGTTTTGGTGCGGCATTTTTATCTCTGCACCCAACACAATACGCTGAAGTTTTAGTAAAACGTATGCAAGCATCAGGTGCAAAAGCCTACTTGGTTAATACCGGTTGGAATGGGACAGGTAAGCGTATCTCGATTAAAGATACACGCGCGATTATTGATGCCATCTTAAATGGTGATATTGATAAAGCCCCTATGAAAACATTGCCTGTATTTGATTTAGAGATCCCAACAGAACTACCTGGCGTTAACAGCGAAATCTTAGATCCTCGTGATACTTATGCTGATAAAACGCAATGGGATACCAAAGCAGACGATCTGGCCGATCGTTTTGTGAAAAACTTTGATAAATATACAGATACCCCAGCGGGTCAAGCGTTGACTAAAGTAGGGCCAAAACGTTAATTTTTATTTGTATGAATAAAAACACCAAACTCATAGGATGTGGTTTTGGTGTTTTTTTATTTGAAATCTTTGAGCAAAAAAATCCCTGAAATGCGAGAAGATTTCAGGGAAGAGAAAAATAAAGTGAAATAGTTTATTAGAGAAAAAGTGGCTTTAGAGGGTGATAACCCAACTATGCTGTTACAGGAGGTAAATCAAACAGTAAAATTTCACTATCTTCATCACCAACGAAACGGATCATATCTTCATTAGCAATTGCTACACCATCACTGGTGGTCGCAATAATGTCATTAATCGTTATTTTACCTTTCACAACTTGTAGCCAAACATGACGACCTGTTTCGGCTTGATATTGTGCTTCTTCACCTTTTTTAAGGTTCCAGCGCCATAACGTCATATCTTGGAAGACTTTTAAAGAGCCTTCACGGGCATCTGGCGATAAAATAAGTTGTTTACTCACTGTGGTATCAAAACGACGCTGATCGTAACGTGGTGTGATACCGACAGTATTAGGCATAATCCAAATTTGGTAAAAATGCAGCCCTTTATCACTATTTGGATTATATTCTGAGTGAGTTATGCCTGTCCCTGCACTCATTATTTGGAACTCACCTGCGGGAACATTTTCTTTATTACCCATGCTGTCTTTATGCTCGATATTACCTTCAAGCACATAGGTTAAAATTTCCATGTCTTTATGAGGATGAGTACCAAAACCTTCACCGGGTATTACGCGATCTTCATTAATCACTCGTAGTGCAGAAAATCCCATAAAATTACGATCGTAGTAATTTGCGAAAGAGAAGGTATGCCAGCTATCTAGCCAACCATGATTAGCATGTCCTCTTTCATTTGCTTTGCGTAGATAAATCATAATGTGTTTCCTTCTCTGAAGTTATTGAACACAGTTTACTCAGTGGCGCAAAGTAAAAAAGCGGAGGAATTTAACTTGAGGATCCAAATAATTTGAATAAGAGAAAATAAAAATATCGAATAAGTTCTAGAAAAGAAAAAGCCAGCACCCGGCTGGCTAAAGTAAAACACTGGAAGCAATGTGAGCAATGTCGTTCTTTCATATGACCCTGAAGGTGGTGCATCTGAAAGTGTTATTGATGATAATAGTTCTCAGTATCATTTGTAAAGTCCTTTTTTTTAATCAAATTAGAAAAAAAAAGGCTAAAAAGTCTTAACTTACTGATTAACGAGTTTTTTTTATTTTAATTATTTTTTAAAAAAGTAATATAACCAAATAGTTAACAATATTCTTTATGGGGGTATTGATAGAAAAAAGAAGAGAAAATGAGGTATAAAACCCAAGAAAAGGAAGGGAGATAAGGCATTTTGAATCGCTATCAATAAATACGAGAAGAAAAAGCCATCACTGATTGATGATGGCTGGTTTTTATTATGTATGACTTATAAGTTTATAGAATTATAAAGCTGATATTTATAACTTTAATAATTATAAATTTATTTATTATTGTTCAACAAAGGTCGATTTTGATGTTGAGATAAGGTTCTGAGCACAAGCATAAGCTGAACTCCACGCCCACTGGAAGTTATATCCACCTAACCAACCCGTCACATCAACTACTTCTCCAATAAAATAGAGTCCTTTTACTTGTGTGGCTTCCATTGTTTTAGAAGAAAGAGCGCGAGTATCTACGCCACCTAGAGTGACTTCTGCGGTGCGATATCCCTCTGTACCATTGGGCTGAACTTGCCATCCTTGTAATAACGTTGCAATTTGCATTATCCGTTCATTACTAAGTTGAGTTAGAGGAACATCAGGTAACTGTTTGCTTTCTATCATTATTTCAATGAAGCGTTTTGGTAATAAGCGAGAAAGCGTATTTTTTAATAATTGATTCGGGTGTTTTTGACGTTTTTTTTTGTAGCAAGCTTTCAACATCAATATTTGGAAGTAAGTTAATACTTACATACTCACCAGATTGCCAATAACTAGAGATTTGTAAAATAGCAGGACCTGAAAGACCACGATGTGTAAAAAGAATGTTTTCTTTAAAACTGATCCCATTTTTTGCCGTCACAATAGCAGGTACAGCGACGCCAGATAGTTGGCTTAATTGCTCAAGTTGGGGTTTATGTAATGTAAAAGGGACTAATCCTGCTCGTGTTGGTAAAACAGAAAGCCCAAATTGCTCTGCAACTTTATAGCCAAAAGGCGTAGCCCCTAATCCGGGCATAGAAAGACCACCACTGGCAACGACCACCGAAGGTGTTGTGATCGTTTTTCCATCAACAAAAAGAGTAAAGCCCACATCTGTTTTCTCGATTTGTGTCACTTCACTACGTAAGCGAACACTTACTTTCCCTTTTTGACATTCGGTGAGTAATAAATCAACAATTTGCTGTGCAGAATCATCACAAAATAGCTGTCCTAATGTTTTTTCGTGGTAGGCGATATTATGCCTTTGCACTAATTCAATAAAATCCCATTGTGTATAGCGAGCAAGTGCTGACTTACAGAAATGAGGGTTCTCTGATAAATACGCTGAAGGCTCGATATACATATTGGTGAAATTACAACGTCCACCGCCTGACATGAGAATTTTACGGCCTGCTTTTTTGCCATTATCGAGGACTAAAACAGATAATCCTGCTTGCCCAGCTAAAGACGCACAAAAAAGCCCCGCGGCACCTGCACCTATAATTACTGTATCGTATGATCCCACAATGATGTCTCGTTCTTGGTTTTCTCTGACTACTTAATCAATGATTTTCGCGTAAGATCAGAGTGTTTTGTAAAATTATATGGAGAAATCTGCATTTTTCACCTAAATTCTTATTAGCAAGGAAAAAAATTGTCAGAAATTTACTTTTTTTTTATTTTTATTAATTTAAATGATATATAAGGAATTATCTTAAAAAGGTTCTGATTTTCTTGGTTATCAAATCAAAAAAAGGTTAAATTTCGCTTCCACCGTTCGCATTTGTCGCTGATAATGCGCCGCGTTCATGTCCAACTAACTGGCTTAACGTCTATGCTACATTTGTTTACTGACCTAGAATTTCATACAGGTTTGATGTTGGTTTTAGCACTGTTATTTGTGCTATTTTATGAAGCTATTAATGGCTTTCATGATACCGCAAATGCGGTAGCAACTGTTATCTATACTCGTGCTATGCGTGCGCAATTTGCGGTCGTAATGGCGGGTGTATTTAACTTCCTTGGAGTTTTGCTCGGTGGATTGAGCGTAGCTTATGCTATCGTTCACTTGTTACCGACAGATCTTCTGCTGAATGTGAGCTCAGCTCATGGCCTTGCCATGGTCTTCTCGTTGCTGTTAGCCGCCATTATCTGGAACTTAGGTACATGGTATTTTGGTATTCCAGCATCAAGTTCACATACGCTGATAGGTGCTATCATTGGTATTGGTTTAACAAATGCTATCGTGACAGATTCGTCTATCGTTGACGCATTAAACATACCAAAAATGATCAGTATCTTCCTATCACTCATACTTTCACCGATTATCGGCTTGGTTATTGCGGGCGCGATGATTTTCTTACTGCGCCGTTACTGGAGTGGTACGAAAAAACGTCGTCGTATCCACCTGACGCCAGCTGAACGTGAGAAGCAAGATGGTAAGCGTAAGCCGCCATTTTGGACTCGTACTGCACTGATTTTATCGGCAGTTGGGGTGAGTTTCTCTCACGGTGCAAATGATGGGCAGAAAGGTATCGGTCTCATCATGTTGGTATTAATTGGCGTGGCGCCTGCGGGCTTTGTCGTCAATATGAGTGCGAGCGGATACGATATCACCAAAACTCATGATGCAGTTGTGCACTTACAACAATATTATGAGAAACATCAGCCAGCGCTACAACATGCTATTGATAATACACCGGTAGTATCAGTTCAAGCTGATGCTAGTGATACAGATTTTCATTGTAATAGCGCAAGAACGCCAATTGTTCTTAATCAAACAGAACAGATGCTTGCAAATATTAGCTCTTATGATGAGCTAACAGCAGACCAGCGTGCTCAAATGCGTCGATTACTTATGTGTATCGCTGATACTGCAACTGAAGTCGCTAAATTACCAGAAACTAGCGCCCAAGATGCACGGTTCTTAAAAACATTGAGTCGTGACCTGCTAAACACCGTGGAATATGCTCCGATTTGGATCATTATCGCAGTGGCATTAGCGCTCTCTATTGGGACAATGGTAGGTTGGAAACGCGTTGCAGTAACAATTGGTGAGAAAATCGGTAAAAAAGGGATGACTTATGCTCAAGGGGTTTCTGCTCAGGTAACCGCAGCAGTTTCCATCGGAGTAGCAAGTTATACGGGGATGCCGGTATCAACAACACAAGTTCTATCATCTGCGGTTGCAGGTACGATGATTGTTGATGGTGGTGGTGTTCAAACGAAGACAGTGAAAAATATTGCACTGGCTTGGATCTTAACATTACCCGTTAGCATTGGTTTATCAGGTTTACTTTATTGGATATCACTGACATTTATTGTGAATAGCTGATAACAGTCAATTACCCAAGTTTGTTTATAAACGGTGACTTTTAGTCACGTTTTTTGTTTTGTTGCTACCAAAAAAGCATTGCAATTAAACTGGCGACAGCCAAAATACAAAAACGGCTAACAAGATAGAATTGCCGATAAATGCGCTCGCAACGCATAATAACTTCAGGATTATGATGATTGATGTATTGGCGTTGGTTGATATAGCGGATAAGGCGTAACTGTTTTGAAAATTGCCCATGCATAGTAAAAAATCCATTGCCGTCCACCGATTGGTAGAGCAAAGGATCCGATTGGCGCAGTATTGTGAGTAATACCCGAATAGATGAAAAATAACGCATCATATTAATTAGGCAAAGAATACATAGCGCCCAAAAGACAACAATGACATTAAACATAATCCCCTCCCTAGAATAATAGATTCATGAGATGAAGAAAACCTTTACCTATAAAGGTTACTTTTTTCTCTACTCTAAGTTTAGGTGAAATTAAGCAATAAACAAAAGTGACTTTTTCAAGTTGTTTCCTTTTTCAGAAAAAAGATAAAAAAATAACTCTAAAAGGGTGTATTTGTTGTTTTTTATACTTAATTCTCATTATTATGATGATATTGTCGGTGAATAACATCGTGCTAATCTAAAATGGTGTATATTGTTATTTATCGATAGATGCTTTCTTGATGAATTTGGCATAAGTTGTGATCAAGACGACATCTAGCTTTCATCTTAAAACGTTATATTTAATATATAGGATTTAGGCTTAACCGCCTTTCCAACCGATTAATCAGCTTATGGAAGGAGTTCACGATGGATTATGATGATATTGTCGGTGAATAACATCGTGCTAATCTAAAATGGTGTATATTGTTATTTATCGATAGATGCTTTCTTGATGAATTTGGCATAAGTT
>NZ_MIIZ01000334.1:0-238 GCF_001743005.1 Shigella sp. FC1967
CATCGACCAGCCAGGAACAAGCAACTGGACAGGATGACTACCGGAACAGTCCAGAATGGAAGGATTTTTCATCACGCATTAGTAATGCACTATGCGGGGGCCGGAGCAAAGCAAAGTAAGGTAAAAACGGCTATGCCGTTTTTTATTTGTCTATTACGGCATCACATTATAAGCCTGTAAATGCTGAATCTGTAATTGCCCAAAATGGGCGTGAGCAGGGGCGGGGTGTGAGGTCGTT
>NZ_MIIZ01000335.1:0-238 GCF_001743005.1 Shigella sp. FC1967
TTCGTACCTGCTCGAGCCGTCACTCTCACAGTCAAGCTGGCTTATGCCTTTGCACTAACCGCATGATGTCCGACCATGCTTAGCCAACCTTCGTGCTCCTCCGTTACTCTTTAGGAGGAGACCGCCCCAGTCAAACTACCCCACCAGACACGGTCCCCGATCCAGATTATGGACCTAGGTTAGAACATCAAACGTTAAAGGGTGGTATTTCAAGGTTGACTCCATGCAGACTGGCGTC
>NZ_MIIZ01000336.1:0-238 GCF_001743005.1 Shigella sp. FC1967
AAATGTGTGTTTTGCTGGCGCAGCAGGCGCGACGATACTGATTTCAGATTGTTGACCATCACACTGACCGCCAGTTTTGGCGGGTAAGCAACCAGCAGATGCACATGGTCAGGCTCTCCGTCCATCTCAATAATTTCGCATTCAAAGTTTTGCCGCAGCGGAGTCAAATGCATCACGCAGTTGAGCGAGCATCTGTCCGTCAAATAGCTTACGTCGATACTTTGTCGTAAAGATCAGA
>NZ_MIIZ01000337.1:0-237 GCF_001743005.1 Shigella sp. FC1967
CTCCAAAAGTACATCAAGGACACGCCGGACGATATGTGGCTTGGTAGTGGGTTCCTGTGGGAAAACCGCCATGCCCAGCGCGTGTTTGAGATCCTGAAACGCGACTGGACTTCCATCGTAGGGAGAGAGTCCACGGTCAAAAAGGTTGTCCGGAAGATACAGGGTAAGAAAAAGGAGCTGCCAATCGGCCAGCCCTGGATTCACGGGGTAGAGCCCAAAGAAGAGAAGCTGATGCAG
>NZ_MIIZ01000338.1:0-237 GCF_001743005.1 Shigella sp. FC1967
TTTTTATCTTTCGCTGATACATGCAAGATACCATCAGCATCGATATCAAAAGTCACTTCGATTTGTGGCATACCACGTGGTGCTGCTTGAATACCATCTAAGTTAAACTGACCCAGTGATTTGTTATCACTTGCACGTTTACGTTCACCTTGTAATACGTGAATAGTTACAGCAGATTGGTTATCTTCTGCGGTAGAGAACACTTGGCTATGTTTAGTTGGAATTGTGGTATTTTTT
>NZ_MIIZ01000339.1:0-237 GCF_001743005.1 Shigella sp. FC1967
AAAAAAACAACCCAAAATTAGTGAGCTTGAAGTAAATAGTGAAAAAAGAAGAGCGCTATTATTAGGTGAGTGGAGAGAGCAGTGCCAACAGAAAAAAGCACAAGCAAAAGGATGGCGAGAGTGGTTATCTCAAGAACTTTGAGTGGGATATCCCTGACGGTGATTTTTGGAATGATAAAAAATTAGAAAATCAAATTGCTATAAGATTAGAGCGTTTGGGTCGGTTTATTAAGAATG
>NZ_MIIZ01000340.1:0-237 GCF_001743005.1 Shigella sp. FC1967
CTATTTGACGGACAGATGATCGCTCAACTGCGTGATGCATTTGACTCCGCTGCGGCAAAAACTTGAATGCGAAATTATTGAGATGGACGGAGAGCCTGACCATGTGCATCTGCTGGTTGCTTACCCGCCAAAAACTGGCGGTCAGTGTGATGGTCAACAATCTGAAATCAGTATCGTCGCGCCTGCTGCGCCAGCAAAACACACATTTACGGACGCAAAGTAAAACGGGACTTTTGT
>NZ_MIIZ01000341.1:0-237 GCF_001743005.1 Shigella sp. FC1967
ACGGAAAGCAAGATTTTGTTCTCTTCGGAGAGCGAAAAGTGCGATAGCTGGTCGCCAAAAACAAACAGCAAATTAACGTTAATTTACTAGCCCAACCGGGGCGCATCCGCCCGGTTCGGGACGTGGTGCGCCCCCAACTTTTTGGAGTGCATCATGACTAAAGTGAACCATCTACAAAGCCTCTGTGTTATCCACGTAGACTTTGACATCTGGAGTGGACAAACCCGTTTGTCTGCA
>NZ_MIIZ01000342.1:0-237 GCF_001743005.1 Shigella sp. FC1967
GTATGAAAGAACTGTTGAATCCGTGGTTATCAGCCAGTAAACCAGATTCATTTTGACAATAAAAGGTTGATACATACAAGGTATCCAGACTAAAAAAAAACCGCACACTCATTCTCATCTTTCTGATGAAAATCAAACTTTTTCATCAGAAAAATTTATTTTTAAAATTATCAAAGACATTAAGTCAACAATACCCTAATGGTGACTTAATGCATTACGTTATTAAGTCACCATTAC
>NZ_MIIZ01000343.1:0-237 GCF_001743005.1 Shigella sp. FC1967
ACAAGCCGCTGGCGCTGGCGTATCAGGTTGTATTCTTCGCGCTTCTGGGGGTTGAAAAATAAATTTTCTCCCCCACCTATAATTCTAATTCACACAACGGGCAGTGCTTTATCTTAAATAAAGGCACTCCCCGTCTCATTTTTTATTGATTAAACCAGGGGCTGACTCATGACTACAATCGTAAGTGTTCGCCGTAAGGGCCAAGTTGTAATCGGTGGTGATGGACAGGCGACGATG
>NZ_MIIZ01000344.1:0-9545 GCF_001743005.1 Shigella sp. FC1967
AACCTATTTTCCAGGCAAAAGAGATACTTTATTTAGTTATTTTATTATTACTTGATGTTGTTGTAGTAGGGTTATTAATGAAAGGAATTATTACGCTTTAATATCATCTAATATTGCAGTTAATAACCTCACGCACCATGATATTGCGTGAGGTTATTTATCAATTACTTATTATTAAGTGCATTTTATCTTACTGTGCTACGTAAGCAATAAGGTAAAAAAATCAAGCTAAGTGCGGTAATCATTGCTGTCGCAGTTAACACGACAAAAAAAGCATTTTCAAAGGCGATATTTGCTTGAGATATTACAAGAGAAGCCACGTCATTTGGCAATTTCTCGGCAACAATAAGCGCCTCATCTAAGCTGTCATATACGGTATCATCGATGGTTAATGAGTCAGGCAATATCAGTTTTAAGGTATACACCGTACTCATCAAACTGCCCATAAATGTTACACCAATCACACTACCTAGCTCATAAGCGACATCTTCAATGGATGCTGCCATTCCTGCTTGGTTATCTGCCACACTCAACATAATTGATGTCGATGCGGTGGTAAAAATAATGCCTAACCCAAAGCCAATGAAGAATAAGCTACCAATTAACACCATGGGTGATGTTGTTTGATAAACAGCAAGTAACCACAGATTTCCCACTAAAGTAAGTATAAATCCGGCAATAATTAAGCGAACTTCACCTAAACGTACCAAAAAATAACCTGCTAATGGAGAAGCCAGTACAGAGCCAATCGGAATAGGTAAAATAACCAGCGCTGCATGAAGAGGAGTAAAACCTGCAACAAGCTGTAAACGTTGACTAAGCAATAATTCAATGCCCACGATGATCACCATCGAAAGTATAGCCATTAAAATACCGACACTAAAAAAGCGGTTTTTAAATAGCGTAAAGTCAATCATTGGGTGAGTCTGTTGACGTTGGCGTAGCGTAAATAGAGTAAGAAAGACGACGGCAATAATAGTGGCAATCGTAGCTTCATTCCACTGTGTATAAGGTTTTCCTATTTCTTTTAAGGCATAAATAGCACTGATCAAACCCACTAAAATGAGTACTGAGCTTAAATAATCAATTTTATGATCACTGTGTCCCGAAAACTTAGGGATAAGCCAAAAAGAGAAAGGTAAAACGAAAAGAACAATGGGAACGTTGATTAAAAAGACAGAACCCCACCAGAAGTTGTTTAATAGAATTCCACCAATTAACGGTCCCAAAGCGGCACCACCAGAAGCCACAGCAGACCAAATACCAATCGCAATAGCGCGCTCTTGGGGATCGCTAAAAAACTTGGCGCACTATTGATAGTGTTGCTGGCATACTCATTGCGGCGCCTACGGCTAAAAAACCGCGAGAAGCAATTAAAGCAGTAGCCGAAGGTGAAAATGCTGCACATAATGAAGCGAGCGCAAACAGCGGTAATCCACTAATAAATAATGTTTTATGGCCGATCCTGTCCGTAAGCATACCCGCAGCGGGTAATAATCCAGCAACAATAAGAGGATAAGCGTTCATTATCCACAGTTTTTCTGAAGCACTTGCGTTTAAATCATGGGTTAAACGTGGCAATGCGGTATAAAGCACAGTGACATCAACAACAATGAGAAACAGCATGCTAGAGACCAAAAGTAAGACTATCCAACGTTTATAATCTTTTATCATAGAAATCTCAGTTATTTTTATGTGTATTATTTTTACTAGCAGCTATAATATAAATCCATACGGTCGTATTGAAAAGAGGTTTTTTATGGGACGTCAAAGAACCATTGATAGGGAGAAGTTGTTAGAAACAATCTTCGATATCGTAATGGAACAAGGTGCGGCAGCACTCACTATTGATACAGTGGCGAAAAGAATGGGCATTTCAAAAGGGGGTGTCCAATACTGTTTTAGCAGTAAAGAAGCGATGATTGATGCGATGTTTGAGCATTGGGAAGAGAGTTATGAAACCAAATTTAAAGAAGTTATTAAAAATGATGATTCATCTGAAAATCGCGTCGCTGCACATATTTATGCCACGCAGGCTCATGATCAAATCTCTTTTGCTAAAGGGGCAAGTTTATTAGCGGCATTGCTACAAACGCCAGAATATTTGCAAAGTACAAAAGCGTGGTATCAGCAACGATTAACGGGTATAGATACGACGACAGAAGCTGGAAAACGTGCACGATTGGCATTTTTAGCAACAGAAGGCACATTCCTATTACGCTATTTAGGCTTAATGGATATTAACGATAATGAGTGGCAATCTATCTTTGAAGATATTGATTCGGTGTTACTTCAGCAAGGAAAAAGAGAATAAAAAAAGCATGTTGTTAATGAGAAGAACAACATGCTTTTTATTGAAGCGAATCAAGCTAGTTGGAATTAGTAATACATAGCAATTAGCTTATTATCGAGCTCTTTAACGTCAACGGGAGTATCGAAAATATCTTCGATAATATCTGCTTTCATGATCTCTTTGGGTGAACCATGATAATACAGTTTTCCATTCCGCATGGCTAAAATATAGTCAGAATAAACAGAGGCAAAATTGATATCATGAATAACGATAATAATGGTTTTTCCTAATTCATCCGCCGCTTTTCGCAGAAGTTTCATCATTATTACCGCGTGTTTCATATCAAGATTATTCAGCGGTTCGTCAAGCATGACATATTCTGTGTCTTGACATAGCACCATCGCAACATAGGTACGTTGACGTTGCCCGCCCGATAATTCATCTAGATAGCGATGACGAAACTCGGTCAAATTTAAAAAGGCTAATGATTCATCAATGACTTTCTTATCATCGAGTGTTAAACGCCCTTTACTGTAAGGATAGCGCCCAAAACTCACTAATTCTTCTACGGTTAAACGACTGACAAACTGGTTTTCTTGGCGCAGTATTGAGAGATTTTTAGCAAGAACATCGCTATCTGTTGCCGCAACATCCATACCATTAACGCTTACCATGCCACTTTCAGGAAGTAATAAACGCCCAATAACCGAAAGTAGTGTGGATTTACCTGCGCCATTAGGGCCTATGATCGAAGTAATACCGCCACGTTGAATGGTTGTTGTGATATTATCGAGAACCGTTGTGTCTTGATAACGTTTTGATATTTTGCTGATTTCAATCATATTAAAGTCTTCTTAACACCAAATAGATAAAGAACATCCCACCAACAAACTCAATCACAACAGAAAGTGTTCCTGTCATTTTTAAGCCATATTCTAAAACCAGTTGTCCGCCGATTAAGGCAATAGTCCCCAATAGGAAGGCAACAGGCATCAAGAAACGGTGTTGGCTACTGCCACTGATATGATAAGCAAGGTTAGCCACAATTAAACCCAAGAAGGTTAACGGACCAACTAAAGCAGTAGAAACGGCAACTAAAACAGAAATCAGTAACAGGATATAAGTGGTCTGTTTGCGGTAATTAATACCAAGGTTAATGGCATTTGCTTGGCCTAATGCCATGACATCAAAACTATAGCGCATTCGCCACAGTAAGATACCGACGACAACGATAATGGCTAAGGCACAAAAGATAAGATCAGGAGTGGCACGAGTGAATGTGGCAAACATGCGACTTTGTAAAATGGAAAACTCATTAGGATCCATCAAGCGTTGTAATAGCGTAGCTGAACTACGAAATAGTGTTCCTAAAATAATCCCAATCATGAGGACTAAATTGATGTTAAAACGTACAGAACTAAACAGCCAGCGGTAGAGTACAACGGAAAATAGCACTAGCAATGTCGATTCTAAGAAAAACTTTGATAGATTCAGCATCCATGAGGCTGGCATATCGCCTTCAAAGAAGACAAACACCGTTTGTAGCAACACGAACAGGGCTTCTAATCCCATTAGTGAAGGCGTCAAAATACGGTTATTGGCAATGGTTTGGAACAGGATAGTAGAAACACCCGCTGCAAATGCCACCACAATCATGGTGAGAATAATGTAAGCACGATGCGTCAGAATATAAGAGATATTGCCGTTTAGGTTTATCGTCATAAATAACACAATAGATAATAACGATGCCCCTAATAATAACCAGATACGAGACATGGGGGAAAGGCGCATTTTCTTATGTTCGGCAGCGCCAGTACATTTGCTAATTATGGATGAATTAACTTTTTGCATAACGTTGCTGCTTTAGTAGTAAGAAAAGGAAAATAACGGCACCCACAGCGCCTAAAATAACGCTGGCAGGAATTTCAAATGGGTAGCGAATAAGGCGACCAATCACATCACACAGTAAAACAATCCCACCACCACTTAAGCAGACCCAAGGGATGGTTTTGCGTATATTATCCCCCATTACTAAGCTCACCAGATTGGGCACAATTAAACCAAGGAAAGGCAATGCACCCACAACAGAAACCACGACACCACTGATAAGCGCGATAATGGATAATCCAATGATCATGATTTTGCGGTAATTCAGTCCCACGTTAATCGAGAACTCTCGGCCCATTCCAGCCACAGTAAAACTATCTGCAACCCAACATGCCATTAAGGCAAGAGCGCCAACAAGCCATAACAGTTCATAACGACCTTGCAATACACTTGAAAAATCGCCACTTGTCCATGCATCTAATGATTGCAGTAAATCGAAATACACGGCTAAGAAGATGGTGAGTGCGCCAATAACCGCACTGAGCATAATGCCAACTAAAGGAACTATTAGCGCTGTTTTTAAGGTGATCCTTTGTAAAAGCAACATAAATAGTAACGTCCCCAAAAGGGCAAAAACAGTGGCGACCATCATTTTGGTAAAGATACTCGCTGCGGGAAAGAGCAGCATGACGACTAATAATCCAAGACTTGCAGATTGCGTTGTGCCAGCAAGAGAGGGCTCAACGAAACGATTTGCGTAAGCAGTTGCATGATTAAACCTGCAACACTAATGGCACCACCGGCGAGTAATAATGATAGGGTTCTCGGAACACGGCTGATAAAGAAGATATCGCGCATATCGGGATCAGAAAACAGCGAAGCAGGAGTAATATCTCCTGCACCGACAAATAGGCTGATCATTGAGAGGATAGCGATGACGCCTATCCCCAATGATAAATGGAACGTTTTCATTCAGTTACTTTATTTTTTTGATCCAATGCCTGATTAATTGTATCCATTAAGCGAGAGTATGTTTGGATCCCGCCAGAGATATAAATGGAACTTGCATCAAGATAGATAACTTGGTCTTTATTCCAAGCATTTACTTTTCTGACCAGAGCATTATCAAGAACTTGTTGAGCAGGTTGTGAATCTTCACGACCAATTGCGGCATCACGATCAATAACAAACATCCAGTCTGGGTTAAGTTTTAACAGTAATTCAGAGTTAACGATGTTGCCGTGTGAACCTGGGCTATCAAAAACATAAGCGGGTTCAAAACCTAATACATCATAGATAAAGCCAAAGCGAGAGCCTGGACCATAAGCCGAAATTTTACCGCCACTGACTAAAACGACCATTGCTTTACCTGCGTCTGGCGTTTTGGTTTTTACGGTATCAATTTTGCTATGGAAATCAGCCAGTAATTTTTTGGCTTGTTCTTCTTTGCCAAAAATTTGACCTAATGTTGTTGTGCGCTCGGCAAGGCTTTCAACGAAACGTTTAGGATCGATATCCATCGAAATCGCAGGGGCAATTTCACTTAATTTTGCATACGCATCACGAGCACGACTACCACTTAAAATTAAATCAGGTGCTGTTGTACTGAGTTTTTCATAGTTCGGCTCAAATAATGCACCTTCATTGATATAGTCGTTCGGATTGGTGTATTTCTCTAAGAATTTTGGTAAATGAACATTCGTTTGTGGAAGACCCACAATAGAAACACCTAATGCATCAATAATATCGAGTGTTTCCATATTCATCACAACCACTTTTTGTGGGTGTGCAGGGATTTCAGTGGTCCCTTGGAAATGTTCAATCGTGAGAGTTTGTTTCTCTGCTGATTGTGCTGTTGATGTGTCTTGAGCATTATCACAACCAGCGATAACAAGTGAAGAAAGCAGTAAAAACAGTGGGCTTAATGACTTTTTAAACATTCTCTTTCCCATATTGTTGCAATACGAAATAACACGGATCTTTACCGCAGTGGCCTAAATGTCGATCCACAAAGAAGACGATAATACCATCAAAAACATAAAGAGTAATGATACTAATTCACATTCTCATAATAATAAAGAATTAACTTGACTAAAATGGCGAAATGTTGCGAATGATCATAACGGTTAATAAGAAAGACAAATTTCGTGACGTGAAAGAACTCTTCAGATTATTTACTCAATTTGTGAAGAGTGTCAAAAGAGCAGGTCAAGGAGAGACAATTCTGGACCTATAAGAAATATCGTTAACTAGTATCATTGCGTATACTTCATTCAAGCAGAAACAATCCTTATTTTAATCTTACTTCGGTTTCTGTACTGACACAGTAATGAATGCACAAGAGAAAGTCTTATTATCTCTAGGGTCAATCGTTACCAATTCAAGAGGGTTTTATGCAAAAGAAATATATTTACTTATTTTGTTCTGCTGGCATGTCAACATCTCTTCTCGTGACCAAAATGCGAGCACAAGCAGAAAAATATGAGGTACCCGTGGTCATTGAAGCATTTCCTGAAACCTTAGCGGCACAAAAAGGACAGGATGCAGATCTGATTTTACTTGGACCACAAATTAGCTGGATGTTGCCTGATATCCAAAAATTACTCCCGAATAAACCGGTCGAAGTGATCGATTCTTTGTTATATGGAAAAGTAGATGGTTTAGGTGTGTTAAAAGCCGCTGTCGCCTCTATTAAAAAAGCATCTGCAACAACAAATTAATTCTATTTTTTTATTTTTTTATTATTTCTATTCCAGTCAAAGAGCGAATTTTTCAGCAAGCCGAGCAATTAGCGGCATTTTAAGGGTATTTTTCTATGAGTAAGTTTATTGGTTCACTTGAAAAGGTACTCCTTCCTTTTGCGGTTAAAATTGGAAAGCAACCTCACGTCAATGCGATTAAAAATGGCTTTATTCGTTTAATGCCGTTAACCCTTGCAGGGGCAATGTTTGTACTTATCAATAACGTCTTTCTTAGTTTTGGTGATGGCTCCTTTTTTTATTCTTTAGGTATCCGCCTTGATGCATCCACAATAGAAACACTCAATGGTTTTAAAGCCATAGGAGGGAATGTCTATAACGGTACATTGGGGATCATGTCGTTGATGGCCCCCTTCTTTATTGGAATGGCTTTAGCTGAAGAGCGTAAAGTTGATCCAATTGCGGCAGGCTTACTTTCTATTGCCGCCTTTATGACCGTAACACCTTATAACGCAGGTGGCGCTTATGCAGTAGGTGCTAACTGGTTAGGTGGTGCCAATATTATTTCTGGTATCATTATTGGTCTTGTTGTAGCTGAGATGTTTACCTTTATTGTGCGTCGCAACTGGGTTATCCGTTTACCAGATAGCGTGCCAGCCTCTGTTTCACGCTCATTCTCTGCATTAATTCCCGGCTTTATTATTCTATCAGTTATGGGGGTCGTTTCGTGGGGATTAGCGACGTATGAGACGAACTTCCATCAAATTATTTTAGATTCTATCTCAACACCATTAGCATCAATGGGCTCTGTGGTGGGTTGGGCTTACGTTATCTTCACCTCTCTACTGTGGTTCTTTGGTATTCATGGTTCTCTTGCACTTGCAGCACTTGATAGTGGCATTATGACGCCTTGGGCGTTAGAGAACGTCTCAATTTATACTGAATACGGTTCAGTGGAAGCGGCGCTCGCGGCAGGTAAAACGTTCCATCTCTGGGCGAAACCTATGTTAGATTCCTTTATCTTCTTAGGGGGAACAGGGGCAACATTGGGGCTTATTTTGGCTATCTTTATTGCATCTCGTCGTGCCGATCATCGCCAAGTGGCAAAACTGGCATTACCAGCAGGTTTATTCCAAATTAACGAACCGATTATTTTTGGTCTACCTGTGATTATGAACCCAGTCATGTTTATTCCCTTTATTCTTATTCAGCCTATTCTTGCTGCAATTACGGTGACGGCTTATTACTTAGGGATAATCCCACCAGTAACAAATATTGCACCGTGGACAATGCCAACCGGGCTAGGTGCCTTCTTTAATACCAACGGTAGTATTGCGGCACTGTTATTAGCACTGTTTAACTTGGGGGTTGCCACACTGATTTATCTTCCTTTCGTGATTATTTCAAATAAAGCGCAAACTGAAATTGAAAAAGAAGAAAGTGAAGAAGATATTGCCAATGCGTTGAAATTTTAAGTGATAGAAAACACAAGTGCAGAGGTTTCTCTGCACTTGCCAGTGTTAAAGAGGAACGATGATGTTAGATATTGAAAATGCCGTTGATAGCAGTGCAACCGATGACGAATTTGAAGAGATCATTATGGGGCTCATTATTAACTCAGGCCAAGCGCGTAGTGTGGCTTATGGTGCATTAAAAAAAAGCCAAAGAAGGTGATTTTGATGGCGCTAAAAAATTAATGGAGCAATCTCGCGAAGCATTAAATGAAGCACATAAAATACAGACGCGTTTAATTGGTGATGATCAAGGCGTCGGAAAAACAAAAGTCAGTTTGGTATTAGTCCATGCGCAAGATCATTTGATGACATCGATGTTAGCCAGGGAGTTAGTGACAGAATTAATCGAGTTACATGAGAAGATAAAATAAGATGAATACCGTGGTGGAGTCATTGAGAGCACAAAGCGAAATACGCATGGTCTATGAAGATCAGCTATTTAATGGCAAAAACTTTCATGTCTTTATTTATAATAAAACAGAGAGTGTCAGTGGGCTGCATCAGCATGATTATTATGAATTCACCATTGTATTAACAGGACGCTATTATCAAGAGATTAATGGTAAAAAGATTTTATTAGAGCGGGGTGACTTTGTTTTTATCCCCATCGGCTCTCATCATCAAAGTTTTTATGATTTTGGTGCAACTCGTATTTTAAATGTGGGAATTAGTAAAGCCTTTTTTGATAAACATTATCTCTCGTTATTGCCTTCTTATTTTATTGCTTCACAAGTTTATGAATTGAAAAATGAGTTTCTGTCCTATATTGAATCTGTTATTGGCTCCCTGAACTTCCGCCATACTGAATTTAATGAATTTATTGAAATGGTCACCTTTAATGTGGTGAATAGATTACGACACCATCGAGAAAACAGAACGCAAGACGATATTCCCTTATGGCTGAGAGACACTGTAAACGAGATGCATGACAAACAAAAAATTTGGTGAAAATGCACTGGTTAATATGGTGATGTTATCAGGGAAATCACAAGAATATTTAACCCGAGCAACTCGGCGTTATTACGATAAAACACCAATGCAAATTATTCATGATATTCGAATTAATTTTGCGAAAAAACAATTGGAAATTACAAACTACTCGATAACAGATATTGCTTTTGATGCGGGTTACAGCAGTCCAAGTTTATTTATTAAGACATTTAAGAAAATAACATCGCTGACACCTAATAGTTATCGGAAGAATTTATACAG
>NZ_MIIZ01000345.1:0-237 GCF_001743005.1 Shigella sp. FC1967
CACTCCTCTATCTCTAAAGGATTCGCTGGATGTCAAGAGTAGGTAAGGTTCTTCGCGTTGCATCGAATTAAACCACATGCTCCACCGCTTGTGCGGGCCCCCGTCAATTCATTTGAGTTTTAACCTTGCGGCCGTACTCCCCAGGCGTCGATTTAACGCGTTAGCTCCAGAAGCCACGGTTCAAGACCACAACCTCTAAATCGACATCGTTTTACAGCGTGGACTACCAGGGTATCT
>NZ_MIIZ01000346.1:0-237 GCF_001743005.1 Shigella sp. FC1967
GTTCATTCGTGAATTGGAGAAACACCATGTCTGATAACAAATCTCTTGTAACCCGTATCGCAAGCCGGTTTGGCGTGGACACCCGAAAGTTCTATGAAACTTTGAAGGCGACCGCATTCAAGCAGCGAGATGGAAGTGCCCCGACCGATGAGCAGATGATGACGCTCCTGATCGTGGCCGAACAGTACGGTTTGAACCCTTTCACTCGGGAAATCTATGCGTTTCCTGACAAGCAAA
>NZ_MIIZ01000347.1:0-237 GCF_001743005.1 Shigella sp. FC1967
GGAGCACGAAGGTTGGCTAAGCATGGTCGGACATCATGCGGTTAGTGCAAAGGCATAAGCCAGCTTGACTGTGAGAGTGACGGCTCGAGCAGGTACGAAAGTAGGTCTTAGTGGATCCGGTGGTTCTGAATGGAAGGGCCATCGCTGCAACGGATAAAAGGTACTCCGGGGATAACAGGCTGATACCGCCCAAGAGTTCATATCGACGGCGGTGTTTGGCACCTCGATGTCGGCTCA
>NZ_MIIZ01000348.1:0-236 GCF_001743005.1 Shigella sp. FC1967
ATAGTGATATTATCCAGCACCCAATCATATAAAACGGCGGTTATCTTGGAATTCTAAAGTACATAAAGAATGTGTGATATTTTCCAGTGCATCAGAAATTAAGACGTGAGAATTCATATTGGCGAGGATGACAAGGGATAGTGATATTATCCAGCACCCAATCATATAAAACGGCGGTTATCTTGGAATTCTAAAGTACATAAAGAATGTGTGATATTTTCCAGTGCATCAGAAAT
>NZ_MIIZ01000349.1:0-236 GCF_001743005.1 Shigella sp. FC1967
AAGCGTGTAAAAGCAAAAGGGTGAAGGGCTGGGGTTGAAGACGAAAAACAGCGAAAGCAGAGGAAGGGTAAAAAGATCGCCAATTACCTAATGTACTCGTTGCATTACTCCCTATGGTTATTCTGCTTGTCGTGTTGAAGCGTGTAAAAGCAAAAGGGTGAAGGGCTGGGGTTGAAGACGAAAAACAGCGAAAGCAGAGGAAGGGTAAAAAGATCGCCAATTACCTAATGTACTCG
>NZ_MIIZ01000350.1:0-236 GCF_001743005.1 Shigella sp. FC1967
AATATCTCCGGTTTTCACCACCGTATGTGGATCTTCAATAAATCTATCCGCTAAAGAAGAGATATGAACCAAGCCATCTTGGTGTACACCGATATCAACTTACGCGCTAAATCAACTTCAAGAACTTTGACTTTAACAATATCTCCGGTTTTCACCACCGTATGTGGATCTTCAATAAATCTATCCGCTAAAGAAGAGATATGAACCAAGCCATCTTGGTGTACACCGATATCAAC
>NZ_MIIZ01000351.1:0-236 GCF_001743005.1 Shigella sp. FC1967
TTGTACTGAGTGATCAGTGATTGTTCTGGTGTGTCAGGAGGAAGTTGTTTCATGATGCCCCCTACGACAAACACATCTGGAGAGTGATGCGCTTCTTTTTGTGTCGAGAGGAACGTGCTGATCCGCTTTTCTTCTCGGGGGGAGGGATACTTCACAATCCAGATCTGTCCACCAGTCTGGGGCTTTACCTTGAGCCACCTCCGTAACCCAACTATGGAGACGGTGTAACCAGCGAT
>NZ_MIIZ01000352.1:0-236 GCF_001743005.1 Shigella sp. FC1967
CAGTGTTTTTTTATGCCGTAACGCTAACGCCTTAAATTTTTTCACGCCCTTGATTATATTTTTTCTGCCCCCGATCACCGGATCTTCACAACGAACCCCCTTGAACCGGTCGCTTATCAAATGACAATTCCCATAAATTTAATTCTTCGATGTATTCGTAATCTTCTGGCGATGCCAAACGAAATAATTGAGACATAGAGACACCCTCCGATCATGTGTGAACGGAGACAGTATAA
>NZ_MIIZ01000353.1:0-235 GCF_001743005.1 Shigella sp. FC1967
TCACATCCTGGGGCTGAAGTAGGTCCCAAGGGTATGGCTGTTCGCCATTTAAAGTGGTACGCGAGCTGGGTTAGAACGTCGTGAGACAGTTCGGTCCCTATCTGCCGTGGGCGTTGGAAGATTGAGAGGGGTTGCTCCTAGTACGAGAGGACCGGAGTGAACGCACCACTGGTGTTCGGGTTGTCATGCCAATGGCATTGCCCGGTAGCTAAGTGCGGAAGAGATAACCGCTGAA
>NZ_MIIZ01000354.1:0-235 GCF_001743005.1 Shigella sp. FC1967
CCCCCAAAACGAAACACGTTCACTGGGGTTCACTTGCCATCGCTGGGGCGTGTCATTTCGTTTCGGCTCCCCCTGTTTTTCCCTTTCTTCGCTGGACGCTCATCAGGATAAAAAACAAAAAGCCTACCGCCCTCGTTTTTACTCGGTTGGTCAAATCGCTTCTTGCCACAAAAACAAGTTTTGTGACTTTCAGCGATTTCGCATCGTTTTTACTTGTCAGTTTTGCACGATGTTA
>NZ_MIIZ01000355.1:0-9523 GCF_001743005.1 Shigella sp. FC1967
GTCATTGATATAAATTTATTATAAACCTACTACAATATAGCTAATTTTTTAAGGCAATCGGTGGTGTCATGAAATTAAGCAGTAACAATGCTGAAACTATGGAGAGCCTTCGTAATGAGCGTAACCAATATCGAATATTGGTCGATGTCACAAACTCCGTATTAGCTCATCTAGACATGGATGGTCTTATTTCTGAAGTCTCTAAAGAAATACATCGTTTTTTTTGGACTGAACCATATTAGTCTTATGTTATGTCGTACCTCATCACAAAATAGTAGTGAAGGTATTCTTTATTCTAGTCGTTATCAGACTGGAAAATCTGTCATTCGTCAACAACGTAAATTTAGTAGCGCGAATAACAAAGCCGAAGAAATTATTAATCAGAATAAACCTGTCTTAATTGATATTAATAAAGAAGATCAGGAAGATGTTTTGATTAAGCGTCTAGTTAAGCAAAATATGCAGACGGCTTTGTTATTGCCACTAGCTTTTAATCATAAACCTCTCGGTTTATTAATTTTAGCGCATGAAATAGGAAGTGTTTTTACTAACGATACTTGCCAATTACTTCAACAAATTGCGGCGCGTATTGGTATTGCCATTGAAAATGCAGCCGCGTATGAAGAGATAACACATTTAAAGGATAGCTTAAAGAATGAGAACATTTGGCTTAATGAACAGATAGATAATAATGCATGTTTTAGTGAGATTATTTATCAAAGCGATGCGATGCATAATGTGCTCGAACAAATTGAATTAGTGGCACAAAGTGATAGCACTGTTCTTATATTAGGTGAAACAGGAACAGGTAAAGAATTAATTGCACGCGCTATTCATAGTCTAAGTCAGCGAAAAAGTAAGACTATGATAAAAATGAACTGCGCAGCAGTGCCTTCTGGTCTTTTAGAAAGCGACCTCTTTGGTCACGATAAAGGTGCATTTACAGGTGCAACCAATACACATATTGGTCGATTTGAAATGGCGGATAAAAGTACGCTATTTCTAGATGAAATTGGTGATATGCCCATTGAATTACAACCTAAACTGTTGCGAGTTCTTCAAGAGCGAGAAATAGAAAGATTAGGCGGTAATAAAGTTATTCCTGTGGATGTCAGACTGATTGCGGCAACCAATAAAGATCTCCATGATTTAACAGATGAAGGTGAGTTTAGAGAAGATCTTTATTATCGTCTTAATGTTTTTCCTATTATTATTCCACCGCTAAGAGAGCGACCTGAAGATATTCCGCTTTTAGCAAAATATTTTACACAAAAAATTGCACGAAGAATGGATAGAAAAATAGATTGTATTCCAGCTAACGCATTGGAACAATTAACACTTTATCCATGGCCGGGTAATGTTCGTGAACTGGAAAATATTATTGAGCGTGCGGTTATTTTAACCCGAGGTTCAACATTAAACCTTCAGTTAAAAGAGTTGCATATTAATAAACCCTCTCGTTTAAAACAGGTACTGACTCAACCTTCATCCATTGAAAAGCGCATGCAAACAAATGCGCCAGAAAGTGATGATGAAGAACGAGAGAGGATCATTCAAGCATTAAGAGAAACGAATGGCGTTGTTGCGGGGGCTAGAGGGGCTGCATTAAAATTAGGATTAAAAAGAACCACGTTATTATCACGGATGCAACGTTTAGGTATTTCAAATTCCAGAAATTACTTTAATCTTGAAATAATTTTTTTATTTATATAAGAGAGTGTAATAGTTTTATTACATTCTCTTTTTTTAATTAATTTGAAATTTATTAATCCCTATCTATAATAAAAATGATTATATTTTAACTATTATTCCTCTAATTAACTATTAATAATATTAACCATCAATGGAGCATATTATATATGAACAACCTGCTTATAAATAAAATTAGTGAAATAAAAAATGAATATAAAAATAATAAATATGTTTTTATTCCTCAAATGTAGTTATCGATTTAATAAAACACTTAGGTGCTGAAGAAAAAGATATTAATACACTAATGGAATATGGTGATTACTTAGCACAAGATCCTACCCTTTCATTTCGTCACTCACGAACAGGACGCTATCTTTTGATCATGATATAAAAACAATTTCTCGATTAGAGTATCAGCCCTTTGTTCTTACTGAAGAAGATGGTTTTATTCGTGAAGACAGTGGTGCACAAAGACACTTTAGGGCCATTGATGATCGCTGGCAGAGTAATACAGCCTATCAAGCTTTATTAAAATTAAAGATGCTATTAATTCAAGGTAATACATTTACGCCTCGTCACTTAACAGATCAAAACTCCCCTAAATCAATATCCACTGTGTTTCATTTAAGATTAATTGCCCAACCCGATTCTTTAAGTGAGCTTTCTATTGAAGGTGTTCATAAAGATGGCGTTGATCACACCATGATTGTGATGATGAATAAGAATAACGTTAAGGATAAAACGGGAACTTTACGTGTTCATTCACCGAACGAACCCATAGGAACACCTTGGCAAAAAATCGCCCCAGAAAATGTACTTTATGAACACGATAATGCGCAATATCTTGATATTTTATTAATTGCAGATAATGAATTAAATCATAGTGGTACACCTATTTTTACGCATGATAATAAAAATCAGGCTTACCAAGATTTTATCGTTTTACTCTCTCGCTATCCAACGGTTGATTCTCATCCATCACATAAATTTGATTCGATGAACTCACACCCTGACTTGCCTTTAACGCTTTATTTAAATCAGTCCGTCGCTTAGTCATATCGCGTTATTGCATAAATTAAAATCGTTGAGCTCGGCTGAGTAATAAATCAATAATCAAGACAAGATTTGATTCAAAAGATGAACTCTCGATAGTGTCGCTATGATAATTCACTGCATCGTCATAAATGGGGAAATGAATATCAGCAAGTTCAGCCAACGGATTGGCACTTGCTCGAGTAAATGCGACAATCTTCATACCAATACTTTTTGCTATTCTCGCCTTTTCAACCACTTGCTCTGTCTCTCCACTACGAGATATCGCAATAAAAACGGTATAGCGTGAAGCATTATTAATAAAGATATTTTTACTGTCACTGAGTCCAGAAAGAAAAGCATCTTTACCAATCAATTGTAACCGCTTACTGATATATTCTGAGAATATATGGGAAAACCCAGCACCATAAATAAAAAATGAATTCTTGCTGTTAATTAAATCCACAAAAGCGTGTCTTTTCTCCTCTGAAATTAACGTGAAGGTTTTTAAATAATTCGCCAAAAACTGATCAAAAAGAGGCTCTGTTATCTCATTTTCATCACTTTTCAATTGGTGGGATTTTTCAGTCGTGGATAACAACTGTTTACAGTAATAAACTAACTCACTATAACCAGAGAAACCTAATTTCTGGCAAAGCCGCATAATGGTCGTTGTCGAAACAAAATTAGCTTGTGCTAGCGCTCTAATCGTCTGTTTTCCAACCCGTGTTGGGTTGTCAATTAAATAAGAGAGAATACGATATTCTGCGCGTGTTAAGTCTGTTGCTCTTGAGAGTAAAGATGATAATCGTGCCGACATACCGGTTACCTTAATTGATACATCGTCCTTACCAACATAAAGGAAAATGCTGTTCTGGTGATAGAACAGCATTTTTATTCAATTATTCATTAACAGCAAGTGTTGAGATCAAACACGCTTACCATTTACATAAGCTTTGCGTAATTCAGGCCAATATTCACGATTTGCTTCGATCATATCATCGAGGATCTGCTTCGCATGGATCACACTTGGCACGGTTTTATTCAAAGTGAACGCCTCAAGTGCTTTTTCATAGCTACCTTCAAGCGTTGCTTCCACCAATAATTGTTCTGATGCCAATTGTTGTTCCAACAAAGTACGATGGAAACGAGGAATATCGCCGACTCGAATAGGTTCAGGGCCATGAGACGTGATATAAGCAGGCACTTCAACCATCGCATCATAAGGTAAGTCAGCAATTGCCCCTTTATTTTCAACAATCACCAGGTGGCGCTGGCGTAAATCAAAAGCTAAAGAGCATGCCACGTCAACAATAAAGGCACCATGAACACCAACATGGAATGCATCAGGTAAAATACCCGTTTCTTTGTATTCACGCGCCGCTTCAAATAGACGTTTTTCACGACCATCCATCACTTCGTTTGCACGAGTGTAATCAGGATCTTGATGTTCCACGATATAATTTGGCATCAAGTAGTACTGTAAATATGGGTTTGGAATATATTCAGGGAATGCTTCCATTAATGGCTGAATATGACGCCACGTTTTTACCCACGATGGATCAGAATGTTGTGGGTCAGTTTGTGCCGCATCTTCGGTTAAAAGACCAAACTTAGCAATATGTTCGCGTAATTCAGGCAGTTTTTCTTCACCTTTTACGCGTACTGAAGTAAACCAACCAAAGTGATTTAGACCAAAATAGTCTACATCTAAATCATGGCGATCAACATTCAATACGGCAGCCATATTACGCATCGCCGCAACAGGCATATCACAGATATTCAATACACGAGCATGAGGGCGTAAACGACGCACACCTTCAGCCACAATCGCCGCAGGGTTTGAATAGTTTACAATCCATGCATTAGAAGAGGCATATTTCTCAACTAAATCAATTAATTCAACCATCGGTAAAATAGTGCGTAAACCATAAGCAAGCCCGCCTGGTCCACAAGTTTCTTGCCCAACGACCCCATGACGCAATGGAATTTTTTCATCCTGTTCACGCATTTTGTATTGACCCACACGCATTTGAGCAAATACAAAGTGAGCACCATCAAATGCAGTTTCTGGATCTGTTGTCACCGTAAACTTAATAGTATCGCTATGATCACGGATCACTTTTTCAACCACAGGTGCAATAGTGTCTTGACGCTCTTGATCAATGTCGTATAAGCGAATTTCACTCAGTGGGAAATCCTCTAAACGCACCATTAAGCTTTTTACAATTCCTGGTGTATAGGTGCTTCCGCCGCCTGCAATACTTAAGATAAAGGGTGATTTAGTCATCTTTCTTTCTCCTATTAAAGTGCGGCTTCGACCGCTTCACGCATTTTTTTTTACATGTAATCCATAAACAACTTGCACGTTATTACCATGGCGCACAACGCCTTTAGCACCCGTTTTTTTCAAGATATCTTCATGAATGACATCAACATTTTTAACAATGACTCTTAAGCGGGTATAACAATTATCAACCACTTCGATATTGTCACGTCCACCGAGCCCTTCAATAATCGTTTCACCTAACTCATTGATAACTTCAGCCGTTTCTTCAGAAGTAGCGATTTTTTTCTGCTTTTTTTCTTGTAATCTTCCTTGCTGTATAAACGCGTCTCTTCATCATCATCTTCACGCCCCGGTGTTTTAAGATTGAGTTTTAAAATCAGGATTCTAAAGATAACGAAATAGAGAACGGACATAATCAAACCCACCACGATATACATAGGCCAATTTGATTTTTCAGTACCTAATGGCAAGTTATATAAAATGAAATCAATAACACCGTTCGCACCAATTGCATGAACACCTAATAGATAGAACAACATCATGCCAATGCCGGTTAATACGGCGTGAACTAAAAACAGAACAGGCGCAACAAATAGGAAAGAAAATTCAAGAGGCTCTGTCACACCGAGTAAAAAGGAAGTCGCAGCAGCCGGAATTAAAATCGCCTTCGCCATCTGTTTTTTCTCTTTTTTAGCCACAGAGATCATGGCTGCCGCTGCCGCCGTTAAACCAAACATTTTAGCGATACCGCGTGCATCCCAAATCACAGTGCGACTAAGTTGTTTAACTTCAGGGCATGCCATTTCAGCAAAATAGATATTTCTTGCACCTTGATAAGTTGTGCCGCAAACATCTGCAACACCGCCTAATTCTGTATACAAGAATGGGGTATAAACTAAATGATGTAATCCAGTTGGGATCAGAATACGTTCTAAGAATCCATAAATCAGCGCACCAAAAGCACCAGAATCATGAATAACGAGCGCCATCTTAGTGATCCCCGCCTGAGCAAAAGGCCAAACTTCACACATTAAAACAGCCAACGCAATGGTGAATGGGATAGCAATAATGGCGACAAAGCAGTGACCAGAGTAAATAGCCATAATGCCGTTAAATTGACGACCTGAATAACGGTTATAAAGCCATCCTGATATTGCTCCAGTTAAAATACCTGCAAATACCCCCATCTCTAGAACCTGGACACCTAATACCATGCCTTGACCAGCAGCTCGCATCTCATCTGCACTAACCAACTTACCTTGTAGTGTTAGCGTTATATTCATGGCATTCGTGAAAATGACAAACACCACTAAGCCAATTAAACCGGCATAGCCTTTGTCTTTTTTCGCTAAACCAACGGGAATACCCACAGCAAAAATCAGTGCCAGATTAACTAAAATAGCCACTGATGATTTCGCAAGTAATTGTCCAATACTTTGAATAACGGGGTGATTTAAAAACGGAATATATTCCGCAAGATTGCCATTGCCAAAGACATTACCTAAAGCGATATATAAACCGACAATAGGTAATATCAAGACGGGGCCATATAAGGATTTACCAAACGCTTGTAGGGCATTAATGAGTTTTTTCATACGGTATCTCGTTGTTGTTTTCATACACTCATTTCCATGACAACATCCTGCGCTGGCATTAAATAAAAAGCAATTTATCCATTTGATTTAGAAACAGATTACGTTAAAAGTAACATGTTACTTTTTTTATTGTGAGCCAACGCATGGTGAATATTTAGACAAAAGTTAAGTGATTTTTCGACGATAAACAGAAGAGAAAAAGCCCTACAACAATAAAAAACCATAAAAAAACCGAGTTTACTAACACAAGGTCAATAAACTCGGTCTTAAGGCAGAAAAACAAGATTAATTAGGTCAGATTAGCCCTCGGCGGCTTCTCTTAAACGACGTTTAATATTGCTATATTCCGTTTTCACATAGTGTTCTGCCTGAGCCTGTTCCTTGATTGGCTCAACACATACTGCACAATATTTATACTCAGGTGTTTTAGTGATTGGGCTTAAGTTTTCTGCAACGAGTTCGTTACAAGCCCCAATCCACCACTGGTAAGTCATATATACAGCGCCTTTATTCGGTCTATCACTGACCGCAGCACGCGTAATCACTTTACCTTGACGAGAACGTATCCAGACTAATTCCTGATCTTTGATACCCAACTGTTTGGCATCTTCCGTGTTTAATTGAACATAACCCGGTTCATCAGCCAACGCCGCCAATGCTTTACAGTTACCTGTCATTGAACGGCAAGAGTAGTGTCCAACTTCACGAACGGTTGCTAGTACCATTGGGAATTCATCGGATAGCTTGTCAATAGGTGGCGCCCATTCACAAGTAAAGAATTGACCTTTACCATTAGGGGTATCAAATTTACCCCCTTCGTACAGATATTGTGTACCAGGGCTATCTTCTGTTGGGCAAGGCCATTGAATATAAGCCAAGTCCGCCATTTTTTCGTAAGTCGCACCATAATAAATCGGGCATAACTCACGCAACTCATCCCAAATTTCTTTGGTATTGTTGTAATGCATTGGATAACCCATTGCGGTTGCCATCAGACTGATAATTTGCCAGTCTGTTTTTACATCACCAACAGGTTCAACGGCTTTATAGAAGCGTTGGAAACCACGGTCTGCCGCCGTATAAACACCTTCATGCTCACCCCATGATGTTGCAGGGAAAATAACGTCAGCAATAGACGCTGTTTTGGTCATAAAGATATCTTGTACTATCAGTAGCTCCAGTTTTTCAAACGTTCTACGGATTGTGGCGAGATCAGGCTCAGTTTGCAGTGGATCTTCACCCATTATGTAGTGCGCTTTTAATAAGCCATGATCGATATTATGAGGGACTTCACTTAACGCATAGCCCACTTCATCAGGCATGGATTCAATGCCCCAGAATTTAGCAAATTTCTCACGCGCTTTTTCGTCAGTAACGTATTGATAACCAGGCAGTGTGTTAGGTAATGCTCCCATATCACACGCACCTTGTACGTTATTTTGACCACGAACTGGGCCAACACCGACGTATTTTTTACCTAAATTACCCGTTAATAAGGCTAAACTCGTCAATGCACGAACCGTTTCAACACCTTGATAGAATTGCGTTACACCCATTCCCCAAAGAATTGTTGCTGTTTCTGCTTTCGCGTACATACGTGCAGCTTCGCGAATAATTTGAGCACTTAAACCGGTTGTTTCTTCAACGGATTCAGGTGTATAGCTTTCAACTAATTTACAATATTCTTCAAATTGCTCGGTGTGATTTTCGATAAAGGATTTATCATGTAATCCTTCTTCAATAATCACATGCGCAATCGCATTTAATAACGCAATGTTAGAGCCATTTTTTAAGCCTAAGTGTAAATCGGCTAAACGTGCTGTTTCGATGTAACGAGGGTCACATACAATAATTTTAGCACCCTTTTCTTTCGCCTTAACAATACGGCGAGCAACAATAGGATGCGAGTCTGCGGCATTATAGCCGAAGACAAATAGACATTTGGTATCTTCAATCTCAACGATTGAGTTGCTCATAGCACCATTACCGACCGAACGCTGCAGACCTGCAACCGAAGGGCCGTGTCAGACACGAGCACAGCAATCTATATTATTATTTCCGATAACTGCACGAGCAAACTTCTGCATAACGAAGTTAGCTTCGTTACCAGGCCCTCGCGAAGAGCCCGTTGTCATAATAGATTTAGCACCGTATTTCTCTTTGATAGCAAGAAGCTTACTACTTGCAAACTCAATTGCTTCTTCCCAAGAAACCGATTCTAATTTTCCGCCTCTTTCACGACGGATCATAGGTGTTTTAAGACGTGGAGTCAGTATCTTAGTATCATGGATAAAATCCCATCCATAATACCCTTTCAGACACAGCTCACCTTGGTTTGTTAAACCATTAGCGCCTTCAGCACCAATGATTTTACCGTTTTCCACCTTCAGGTAGATTTTGCATCCTGAGGCGCAATACGGACAGACCGTGATGACTTTTTTCATCAACATTGCTCCTGTGTTCATCAACTTTCAGGTTATTACCTGATTCTCTCCTCTATCTATGCAGAGAGTGTGCCAAATAAGCACTCTTTTTTATTTTTCTTCAACACGATGAAAAATAAAGAAAAACAAAATTCGCTGAATGAGTAAAAAACAATGAAAACTAAAATAGCAGGGAATGCTCGACACTAATGACGATATTTATGTCGACTGGCGTTTCTATCAAAACTCGTTATACATTAATACTTATAACGTAATAATACTTATTATTTGTAAAATCAAAATAATAAATATGCATTCTTATCTGCCTTTATTGGCGTCTCGCCATATATAATGATGACAACTTTCTTATATCTCTATCAATATTCCTATCTATTTGAACTATTTAAAAATTAATAATTTTGACATTAATGTAATTCAAATAAAAAAATTTTTAAATTTCAAGCAAAAAAAAGAACATAATACTGAACCTG
>NZ_MIIZ01000356.1:0-235 GCF_001743005.1 Shigella sp. FC1967
CCCGTTAAATCACAACCAGTAAAATCAGCCAAAGACCAATCAAACGATGAAAAACTCCCCACAAGAAAGATCGGAGCCACGAAACACGGCGCCAGTTATCACAGTGCCATTCCAGCGATTTTCCCACAGTTCGCACTTTTCTAATATGACTCTAGAAAAATTAGCGTAACTAAGATTTGTCTTGGTTATATAAGCACTACAAAACCATGACCTTGTAGTTATCATATTCATAAAA
>NZ_MIIZ01000357.1:0-235 GCF_001743005.1 Shigella sp. FC1967
ACCAACAACTTAGAGCTGATCCTGTTGCTTGCTTAAAACCCGCTGTTGTCCCTATTGCACCCACATCAACAGCAGTTCCACCAGCACAAGAAGAAAAAAATCATTATTACTGATACGAAACGCTCTTGGTGGCGCTTCTTATGGTGGTTGTTACCTTTATTATTGCTTCTACTCGCAATTTTCTTTTTAAGAGGTTGTTTCTCAACGCCAGCGTTACCGATGATCGATAGTAAAA
>NZ_MIIZ01000358.1:0-234 GCF_001743005.1 Shigella sp. FC1967
ACGGCACTTAATAAAATAAGTGCGCGAGAGATTTCAGATTTTAATATAATAATTAAAATTCTTGATTAAGAGCACGATAGGCAGCTCTGGCTGCGATAACATTAAATAGTTAAATAAAGTTAAAAAAATATAAAAACGGCACTTAATAAAATAAGTGCGCGAGAGATTTCAGATTTTAATATAATAATTAAAATTCTTGATTAAGAGCACGATAGGCAGCTCTGGCTGCGATAA
>NZ_MIIZ01000359.1:0-234 GCF_001743005.1 Shigella sp. FC1967
AAGACAATTGAAAATAACAGAGAATGAGATGTCTGAAAGATTAGGAATAAGTATATTACATTATTCTCAATTGGAAGATGGACATTTAAAAATAACAGTAGATCAATTGATTACTATTTCTTATATACTAGATGTAAGACAATTGAAAATAACAGAGAATGAGATGTCTGAAAGATTAGGAATAAGTATATTACATTATTCTCAATTGGAAGATGGACATTTAAAAATAACAGT
>NZ_MIIZ01000360.1:0-234 GCF_001743005.1 Shigella sp. FC1967
CCCCCTGTTTTTCCCTTTCTTCGCTGGACGCTCATCAGGATAAAAACAAAAAGCCTACCGCCCCTCGTTTTACTCGGTTGGTCAAATCGCTTCTTGCCACAAAACAAGTTTGTGACTTTCAGCGATTTCGCATCGTTTTACTTGTCAGTTTGCACGATGTTAAAAACGCACTCAGAAGCCCGCAAAACCGTTCTAAACTTTCAGCGTAGATTTGGGTGTTTTATAGGGTGATCG
>NZ_MIIZ01000361.1:0-234 GCF_001743005.1 Shigella sp. FC1967
CCGCCCAAGAGTTCATATCGACGGCGGTGTTTGGCACCTCGATGTCGGCTCATCACATCCTGGGGGCTGAAGTAGGTCCCAAGGGTATGGCTGTTCGCCATTTAAAGTGGTACGCGAGCTGGGTTTAGAACGTCGTGAGACAGTTCGGTCCCTATCTGCCGTGGGCGTTGGAAGATTGAGAGGGGTTGCTCCTAGTACGAGAGGACCGGAGTGAACGCACCACTGGTGTTCGGG
>NZ_MIIZ01000362.1:0-234 GCF_001743005.1 Shigella sp. FC1967
CGGTGATCTATCCATGGGCAGGTTGAAGGTTGGGTAACACTAACTGGAGGACCGAACCGACTAATGTTGAAAAATTAGCGGATGACTTGTGGATGGGGGTGAAAGGCCAATCAAACCGGGAGATAGCTGGTTCTCCCCCGAAAGCTATTTAGGTAGCGCCTCGTGAACTCATCTTCGGGGGTAGAGCACTGTTTCGACTAGGGGTCATCCCGACTTACCAACTCGATGCAAACT
>NZ_MIIZ01000363.1:0-234 GCF_001743005.1 Shigella sp. FC1967
GTTTTCGTCAACAATTGCACGAGAGAGTTTGTGTTGAAAATCAGCACGGGCATTGGCTACCCGTTCGTGTACACCTGCAAGCTGTATTCGGGCTTTACGACGATTAGCACTCCCTTTTTGCTTGCGAGATAAGGCTTTTTGTTTTCGACGTAGGTTACGGCTGGCATTGATAAGGTGGCGCGGATTAGCAATCTTATTGCCGTCTGATTTGATGGCGTAATGACTCAGCCCCAC
>NZ_MIIZ01000364.1:0-233 GCF_001743005.1 Shigella sp. FC1967
AAAAGTTGGAGAATTTGTTGGCGAAAACTCTTGTTCAGTAGCCTCTTCTTTAGCGCAAATAAAAGCCCAAGGAAGGATAATTGCATCCTTAATTAAATCATCAAACATAAAATCTAATGCTTTATGTTCAATAAAAAAGTTGGAGAATTTGTTGGCGAAAACTCTTGTTCAGTAGCCTCTTCTTTAGCGCAAATAAAAGCCCAAGGAAGGATAATTGCATCCTTAATTAAATC
>NZ_MIIZ01000365.1:0-233 GCF_001743005.1 Shigella sp. FC1967
AACATCACTCCAAATGGTGACTCTACCGACATTAGCTAAAGCACCCACTTGTGTTGCAGAGTAGTCACTACCGTTACGACCTAATAAGACCGTTTCCCCCTTGTTGATTACGACTAATAAACCCCGTTACAACAAAAACGACGCTCAGGATGTTTAGCTAATAATGATTGAAGTAATGGGCGAGATAAAGTGTCGTTGACTTGTGGTTGAGCCGCTCTTTCAGCACATAAAAA
>NZ_MIIZ01000366.1:0-9506 GCF_001743005.1 Shigella sp. FC1967
ACACCTATTATCCCGAATTAGAGAATTTTCCATATGAAAAATGGTTTGGCTATCTCGATTTAACAAGTACGGATGTTATTAATAACTGAAAGGTATAAATATAAGTATAGTAATTCTATAGGATATATAGATTCAGGAAAAAAATATTTATATTAATGTCAAGTCTGAATTTGATGTAAGTAGTGATAAATTCACTAAAAATATTAATAATAAATTTTTATTAAGAGGTAAATTAGCTTACTCAATATCTCATGATCCTATTGATGATATAAAAACAATAGACTCTCAAAATGTCTCTCTTTCAGGAAGTTTAATTAATGGTGTCAGTGTCGAATCGAAAAATAAAACATTATCTTGTTACCTTTCTGCTTTTGTTAACTGTGATGTTAATTATGGACATCTAGCTCCTGCACCTATTAAAGATATCTTTAAAGGTTTATTAAAGAGTGGCTCTATATTAGAGGACATTGTTTATACTTCAGGTAGTGTTGGTAAATTGACAACTTTATCTTTTAATGAAAAAACTGATTGTAGTTATTATTTAGGCTTTGATGTTATAAAAAATATAATTTACTTCTTTATTTATGACAATACCAAAGGCGCGGTAATTAAAGGTTCAGATATTAATAATGGAGAAGATTATAGCGTAGAGCTGGCTTTTTTCACTAAACAGTCAAATGGTTTATTAAAATATACATCAAAAAACAAAAATTTCTTTTACGCTTTCTAATGAATTAGGCAATTTCTCGTTAACAACATTTTCTAAATAAAGAAGCACCAAGATTTCTTTTTCATATTTCAGGAAAAACAACGAGTCAATTGCTTATGGGAGCATATGGGAAAGGAATTTCTTATCCAGTAGCTATTGGTGATTTAAATAAAGTTATCTATCGTGATGACGAAATGGTTAATGACATTCAGATAACTTTATCTTCTAGTCAGAATAATAAAGTCACTTATTCTCTTGAACAATGGTCTAACGCTAATACGTCTTTAATTGAAGGTACTAATAGCTTCAATAGTAAAAATAAAGAGCTTAAGCTTGATGTGCCTCAGAGTGAATTTAATGACAATGGTGAGTTTATATTAACTGCGAATGTGACAGCGGTTAATAAGGCACAAAAAATTATTTCTGAAAGCTTATGTTACTTTAAAGTCAGTGAATTAGAACATATAAGTGAGAGTATTATTAGCTTAAAAACAAATCAAAAGCAGGCTCAATATATTTCAATGACTGTGGCAAATGAACCTTTATTAGTACGTTTAAATACATTATTTGCACGTCAATTAGTCAAACGTGCGAATAACGGAATTGATGCTATTTTAACGCTAAGTTCTCAGAGACTGCCTGAACCCGCTTTGGAAAAAGGCGCTGATGTACCGATGGATTTTAATGGCGCTAATGCCCTCTACTTTTGGGAATTGTTCTATTACACCCCGATGATGTTAGCAAATGTGATGTTAGAAGGGCAAAATTACGATGAAGCAAGTCGTTGGTTACGTTATGTGTTTAGCCCAAATGGTTATATTGATAGCAATACTCACACTCATCGTGTTTGGAATTCACAGCCATTATTAGCAGATACAGCTTGGGATAATGATCAACTGGATTCAACCGATCCTGATGCGGTGGCACAAGCTGATCCAATGCACTATAAGTTGGCTACGTTTATGAAGTGCCTTGATATTCTTGTGGCACGAGGCGACAGTGCTTATCGTCTACTTGAGCGTGATACATTAAATGAAGCTAAAATGTGGTATGTACAAGCGCTGAAATTATTAGGAAATGAAACAGAACTATTAGAGAACGATGTGTGGTCAGCACCAGCATTAATTGATGCTGCAACCAAAACTAACCAATCAACGTCTTCTGTTAGTGACGAGAAAAAAGAAGCAACATTATTACGTACAGCAAATACCTTAACCTCGCTTTTTTTACCACAAATTAATGAGAAGTTAGCGCAGTATCGCGATACGTTAAAAATGCGTTTGTTTAATTTACGTCACAATTTATCGATTGATGGGCAACCACTGTCGTTACCAATGTATGCAACGCCAGTAGATCCTAAAATGTTGCAAAATATAGCAGTGAACCAGTCACAAGAGAATGGTTCATTACCAAATGCTGTGATGCCAACACAGCGCTTCCCTGTGATGTTAAACAGTGCAAAATCGGTAGTAAATCAGTTGATGCAGTTTGGTAGCTCACTGTCTAGTATTATAGAACGTCAAGATGCACAAGCATTATCAGAATTACTGACTACGCAAGGTAGTGAAATTATTCTGCAAAATATGAAGTATCAAATGAAGAGTATTGAGGAGTTTGCTCATAACAAGAAATCGTTAGAAGCGTTACGTGTTGGGGCACAAAACCGCGCTAGACATTACAGCAAATTGTATGATGAAAATATCAGTACCTCAGAACAACAAGCGATGGATCTCTATCTGGCATCGAGTGTGTTCAATACCGCCAGTCAAGGGCTCAATATGGCAGGTGCCGCTGCTGATCTTGTACCAAATATTTATGGTATGGCTCTCGGTGGTTCACGACTAGGCGCTATCTTTAATGCTACATCCATTGGTTTGCAACTGTCAGGTGCTGCAACCCGGATTTCTGCAGATAGATTAAATCAATCAGAGTTTTATCGTCGTCGTCGCGAAGAATGGGGAGTATTTCGTGATAATGCAAAAGCTGAGTTGATACAAATTGATGCACAACTTGAAGCCTTAAAAGTACGTAAAAAAGCCGCGAATTTGCAGTTAGATAGCTTGAAATTGCAACAGCAACAAATACAAGAGCACTTAACTTTTTTACAAAATAAATTTACCAATAAAGCCCTGTATAACTGGTTACGCGGTAAATTAATGGCAATTTATAAACCCTTCTATGACTTAACTGTATCACGTTGTCGTATGGCGGAATTGGCGTATCAGTATGATTTAGGTGAAACTCAAACCTTTATTCGCCCAGGTGCATGGCAGGGTAACTACTCTGGTTTGATGGCAGGTGAAAGTCTAATGCATAACCTGACTGAAATGGAAAACAGTTACCTTGAAAAAGATAAACGCGCATTAGAAATTACCAAAATTGTTTCATTGAGCGATGTATATCAAGGGCTAAGCACTAACTCGTTTGGTTTTGAGCAAGTAACAGATGTGATTAATCAATCTAAAACACAGTTAGGTACAGCAGAAAATGGTATTACGCTGAAAAATGGTCAATTACAAGCGTCGATTAAGCTCTCTGATTTAGCCATTGACAAAGATTATCCTGAGGATCTAGGCAAATTACGTCGTGTTAAACAAATTAGTGTGACATTACCTGCGTTAACAGGCACTTATCAGAATATTAGAGCGGTGTTGAATTATGGCGGTAGTGCGGTGAAACCACGAGGCTGTAATGCAATTGCGATTTCTCATGGCATGAATGACAGTGGGCAGTTCCAACTGAATTTCAATGATGATCGTTATCTGCCATTTGAAGGTTTACCCGTGAATGACACCAGTACACTGACTTTAAGCTTCCCTGATGCGACAGATAAGCAAAAAGAGATGTTACTGACACTGAACGACATCATTCTTCATATTAATTACACCATTCGTTAATTATCTAAATCTTAATTAATTAATTACAGGCTCCTGAGGGAGCCTGTCAGGAGTTCTACATGCAAAATTCAGAGAAATTGACCTTTGATGCACCTAATTTACCGAAAGGAGGCGGTGCTGTCACAGGGCTAACCGGCAATATGGGCGCAATTGGCCCTGATGGCGCAGCCACTTTTAGTTTACCGTTACCTATTAGCCAAGGTCGTGGTTATGCACCTGCGTTAGGATTGGCTTATCACAATCAATCAGGTAATGGCGCTTTTGGTTTTGGTTGGTCTGTGGGGGTGATGTCAATTCGTCGTCGTACTTCAAAAGGTATCCCTTCGTATACCCAACAAGATGAGTTTGTTGGGCCTGAAGGTGAAGTGATTGTACCGATTATCAATAAGAAAGGTGAAATTGAAACAGCACAACGTAACGAGTTACTAGGCGTAAAACTTGCTCATCAATATCAAGTGACAACATATCGTTCACGTATTGAAAAAAGCTTTAGCCGTTTTGAGTGTTGGTCATTAAATGATGCTAATACACCAACTAATGCGCCTAAACAGTTTTGGGTGATGTTGAGTGCAAATGGTGAGGTTCATTTGTTCGGTTATGAAACCACCGCACAGATCGTGGATAGCCAAAACAGCGCACATATTGCGCAATGGAACCTCAATGCGTCTATTTCAGCGACGGGTGAACAAATTGAATATCACTACCGTGCGGAAGATGAGCAAGGTTGTGATAAGCAAGAAATTCAAGCCCATAAAAATGCCAATACACAGCGTTATTTAGAGAAGGTGTATTACGGTAACCCTATTGGTGAAAGAGCCTTTTCATGTACTAAAACTGATAACACATTACCCAATAACGCTCTGTTTACCTTGGTCTTTGATTACGGTGAGCGTGATAGTGCATTAGCAACGTATCCGCAATGGCAAAGTGGTTCATCGTGGGCAGTGCGTAAAGACTGTTTTTCTCAATTTAATTACGGTTTTGAACTGCGTACTCGTCGTTTATGTCGCCAAGTGCTGATGTATCACCGTTTAGAAAGCTTAGCGCAGCAAAGTGCCAAAGCTGAAACGCCAGAATTAATTTCAAGATTAACGCTGACCTACGATGAATCAACAGCTGGTAGCATGTTGGTTTCAGCACAACAATCCGCGTTTAATGACAATAAAGACACTCAATCGTTAGTGACATTACCCCCCATTAAATTTGATTGGCAAAAAGTCGGTACAATGAAACAAGCACAGTGGCAATCATTGGATGAGCTTGCTTCTTTTACACCACAACAACCTTATCAATATGTTGATTTATTCGGTGAAGGATTGGCGGGCGTATTGTATCAAGACAGAGGTGCTTGGTGGTATCGCGCACCCGTTAGAAAAGAAGAGAAACAAAATCCGAATGCCGTAACATGGGATAAAGCGAAAAAGCTTCCTGTTATTCCCTCCTTGCGAAATTCAGCTATGTTGACCGACGTGACGGGTGATGGAAAGCTGGAGTGGTTAGTCACACAAGGTAATGTGAATGGCTATTACACGCAAGATGAAGAAAACGCAGAGAATTGGCTGAATTTTGTGCCACTTGATGCCATTCCTGTGGAGTATTTTCATCATAGAGCTGAACTGACTTCATTAACAGGCAGCGGTTTTGCTGATTTAGCCTTAATTGGTCCTCGTAGTATTCGCCTTTATGCCGGTTCAGCGCAAGGCTGGAAAAAAAGCAAAGATATCATGCAGGCTGATGGCGTAACGTTGCCGATTAAGAATATTAATCGACGTACCTTAGTCGCATTTAGTGATGTATTAGGTTCAGGGCAGCAACATCTGATTAAAGTAGATTATCAAGGTGTGACCTGTTGGGTACATTTAGGTGAGGGGCAGTTTAGCTTACCGATGACCATTCCAGGGTTTTCTGCTGATCGTCTTAAATTCAACCCTAATCAACTCTATTTAGCAGACTTAGATGGTAGCGGTACGACCGATATTATTTACGCACAATCGACCCATTTAGAGGTGTATTTTAACCAAAGTGGTAATCAATTTGTGCGTGGTGATGATATCGCATTACCTAAAGATGTGCGTTTTGATAATCATTGTCTACTTCAAGTGGCGGATGTTCAAGGCCTTGGTGTTGCCAGTATTTTACTGACAAAAGCTTATCCAACACCGCAACATTGGGTGCTTTCGTTACAAAACAAAAAGCCGTGGTTATTAATGTCTATTAATAACAATATGGGGCTTATTCAAAATCTGCATTACCGTAGTTCAGCGCAATATTGGTTAGATGAAAAATTAGCTCGTCAGCAACAGCGCAAAGAAAAAGCAGTTAGCTATTTACCTTTTCCGCTGCATACACTTTGGAAAACCGAAACCATTGATGAAATTACCCAAAGTCGCTTCACACAGACTCTAAATTACCGCCACGGTGTGTGGGATGGTAAAGAGAAAGAGTTTCGTGGTTTTGGTTGTGTTGAAGCCACTAATGCGGAGTCATTTAAAAGCGAAGAAAACAGCACGGATAAAACCCCAAATGCATTAACGCGTCAGTGGTTTTTTACTGGGAAACCGTCTGTTGATGCCAAATTTGCTGATGAATTTTGGCTAGGTGATAACGCGGCATTTCCACATTTTTTCTCCTCGATTTACGCAAGGTGAAGGGCGTGCAGAAAAAGCGTGCGATAGCGATTTATGTCAACAACAAAATTATTGGCTTGAGCGTGGGTTGCAAGGTCAATTGTTCAGAAAAGAGGTCTATGGATTAGACAATACGGTTGTATCCGATGTGCCTTATGCCGTTACGGAACAACGCCCGCAAGTGCGTTTAATTGAATCGCAAGGACGTTCACCCGTGGTGATGCCTTCGATAGTGGAAAGTCGTGATTATCATTATGAGCGTATTGCGTCTGATCCCATTTGTCATCAACACATTATCTTAGAGCAAGACGGTTATGGATTTGTGTCTAAAGCCGTTTCGATTGATTATCCAAGACGTCCTAAAGGGGCGAAAAACCCTTATCAGCATTATGAAAGCCTACCCGAGACGTTATGGGCGTCCAGTTATGATGCGCAACAACATACACTGCGTTTAAGTTTATCACGTCAAACTTGTCATCATATTAATCATTCAGAAAGACAGATTTATCAGCTAAGTGTTATCGCAACAAGTCGTCAAGATATTTGGACATATGGAGCAGAGCAGCAGCCTAAAGATGGTTTAAATGTCGAAGCACTATTAGCCAGCAATAATTTACTTACACAAAAGTCAGTATTTGTTGGGCAACAACAGCTTGCTTATATGGATGTTAATGGAAGTGCCACATTACTAGAGCCTGATTTTCCTGTGCGTTTAGCCTCTAGTGAAACGGCGGAATTAGATGAAGAAACAGCAAACGCGATTTCACAGCCTTATCCCACTTTAAAACTGGATGAAGTCATGAAAAATGCCGGTTATCAGCAAAAAGCATATTTATTTGCTGATGAGTCAGAAAAAGGCAAAACGCTATGGGTGAAACCGTTATTAGGTATCAAAACCTATGGTTCATTGGCGCAGTTTTATCGACCTCTTGTTTATAAAAAAACGGCACTTTCTTGTGATTACACCTTGCTCTGGGATAAGCAATTCTGCGTATTAATGGGTAAAAAATCCCCCTTAAATATGCAAGATTTTCATCTTACTTACGATTGGCGTTTTTTATCGCCTAATTCAATTACTGATGCCAACCATAATATTCATCAAGTGACGTTTGATGGTTTAGGTCGTGTGACAACGACGCGTTTTTCAGGAACGGAAAACGGTGAGCAGAGCGGTTATAGCGATAAAGCGTTTACTATGCCGACAACCATCGATGGGGCTTTAGCGTTGACATCAACGTTACCTATTGCAACGGGTTTTGTGTATGTCACAGACAGTTGGATGCAGACATCAGCAAAATTACCGCCTCATGCATTGCAAATTATGACAGACCGTTATGACCGTGATCCACAACAGCAAATTCGCCAACAAATCGCCTTTAGCGATGGTCTTGGACGCCTATTGCAAACTTCTGTCAGAGTGGAAGCTGGTGAGGCCTTTTTACGCAGTGAAAAAGGGGCGTTAGTGGTGGGCAGTGTACAACAAGCACAGCAAAAAAGGACCACAACACGTTGGGCAATTTCAGGTGAAACCGAATATGACAACAAAGGGAATGTAAAGCGCGTTTATCAGCCTTATTTTCTGAATGACTGGCGTTATGTTTCGGAAAGTTCATCTCAGCCTAATCGTTTTGCGGATACTCATTATTACGATGCATTAGGTCGTTTATATCGAGTGAATACGGCAAACCACTATCAACGCAATACGATAGTCACACCGTGGTTTATGGCTCAGGAAGATGAAAATGACACCCTAGTGTAGGTGGTTTTTTATGCGGATTAATAGGAAGCATCGTTTAATCCGCTCTATTTAGGAATTTTATTATGCTGGTAGCAATCCCATCTGAAAGCGATGCGCTGGCTTGGATGATTATCGGTGGATTTTCAGCCTGGGGAGGTATCGTGAGGTATTTAATGGAAATTAGGCAAAAACAAATTAAGTGGTCTTGGTGTGGCATTGGTAGTCAGATCGTGATTTCAGTATTCACAGGATTACTCGGTGGATTATTGAGCTTTGAAAGTGGGGCAAGCCGTTATATGTCTTACATGATTGCGGGGCTTTTTGGCTCAATGGGGAGTACCACGTTGATTTGGCTATGGAATCGTATTTTTGGTGTGAACAATCTTAGGGAGCCTAAATGAAGATGTATACATTAAGTCAACGTAGTCAAAACAACTTAAAAGGTGTGCATCAAGACTTGGTACAAGTGGTTCATCAGGCGCTGACATTGAGTGAATATGATTTTGTCGTCATCGAAGGGCTACGTTCATTCGCGCGTCAAAAAGAGCTAATGAAGGAAGGTAAAAGCAAAACCCTCAATAGTCGTCATTTAACAGGTCATGCTGTAGATATTGTACCTTTAGTGAATGGCGCGATCCCTTGGCAAGATTGGTCTGCGTTTGAATCTATATCAAAAGCAATGAAACAAGCGGCTCATCAATTGGGTGTTTCAATGAATTGGGGCGGTGATTGGGTTTCGTTTCGTGATGGCCCCCATTATGAGCTGTCTAGAGAGGTATATTCATGAGTATAACCTGGCTTTTACGCTGGGGATCAAAAGGAGGCGTGTTGTTAGTTATTCTGACCACGCTTCTGGTGATCCGCTATCAACATAACCAAATTAATCGATTATCAGAACAAAATAGCCAGCTTGAATATCAACAACGTACATTGCAATCACAATTAATGCAATGGCACGAACAAGCGGAAAAAATCGCTGAAACGCTCACACATCAACAAGAGGAGCAACACTATTTAGAGGAAGAAAATCATGCAATACGCCAAGAGTTACGGCAACTTCTGGCTCAAACGCCTTGTGCTAATGAGTCTGTGCCTGACGCTGTTATCCAGTTGCAGCAAAGCACCCTTAACCGCCGTTAAAGCACCTGAAAAATTTGTACCAATACACTTACTACAGCCTTGTTCAGCACCGTTTTTTAATGTGCAAGTATGGGGGGATTATCCTGATTATGTGGCACGTTTAATGTTGGTATTAGAAAAATGTAATACCGATAAAAAAGCCGTTGCCGAAATATTAGCCTTAAAAAATCAGCGTAATAGCAATGAATTGGATCATAAAAGAAAATCAATTAAGGAATTATAACACTATGTCAAATCAACAATTATATATACGAACACCCTCGGTGGTAGTTCATGATAATCGTGGATCAGCAATTCGTGAAATTAATTATTGCCGTCATCCTGATACGGTTAATCAAACCGATGAACGCATTACGCGCCATCACTATCATGCTCGCGGTTATTTAGAACGCAGT
>NZ_MIIZ01000367.1:0-232 GCF_001743005.1 Shigella sp. FC1967
TGTAGAGGGGGGGGTAGAATTCCACGTGTAGCGGTGAAATGCGTAGAGATGTGGAGGAATACCGGTGGCGAAGGCGGCCCCCTGGACAAAGACTGACGCCTCAGGTGCGAAAGCGTGGGGAGCAAACAGGATTAGATACCCTGGTAGTCCACGCTGTAAACGATGTCGATTTAGAGGTTGTGGTCTTGAACCGTGGCTTCTGGAGCTAACGCGTTAAATCGACCGCCTGGGG
>NZ_MIIZ01000368.1:0-232 GCF_001743005.1 Shigella sp. FC1967
CCTTCACCTTTTGCGTCATTTTCAGGGTGAACAGCAATCAGAGTGGGAACACCAAAACCACGCTTATATTCTTCACGAACTTCTGTACCTGGGCATTTTGGTGCAACCATCACAACAGTGATGTCATCACGAATTTTTTCGCCTACTTCAACGATATTAAAGCCATGGGAGTAACCTAATGCTGCACCTGATTTCATCAACGGCTGAACGGCTTGAACAACAGCAGAATGCT
>NZ_MIIZ01000369.1:0-231 GCF_001743005.1 Shigella sp. FC1967
AAACTGCTCATTTTTTTTGATTAAAAAATCGTTAATAATGTGGAATGAAAATTCTTGTGGCTGAGTAAATTCAATAAATGGAAACTTAAGTGCAAGCTGACACCACGATAATAATACGGGACGTTGCCGTTTAAACTGCTCATTTTTTTTGATTAAAAAATCGTTAATAATGTGGAATGAAAATTCTTGTGGCTGAGTAAATTCAATAAATGGAAACTTAAGTGCAAGCTG
>NZ_MIIZ01000370.1:0-231 GCF_001743005.1 Shigella sp. FC1967
TAAAAAGATATTGTTTTACCGGGTGAAATGAAAAACGATTTTAGCGCAAAGTGGTTGAGGCAGAAAAAATCAGCTCAAGCTAATGTTATTCGTCGAAGAGAAGAGACGGTATTGAAGTGGCTTCATTAGGGGTAAAAAGATATTGTTTTACCGGGTGAAATGAAAAACGATTTTAGCGCAAAGTGGTTGAGGCAGAAAAAATCAGCTCAAGCTAATGTTATTCGTCGAAGA
>NZ_MIIZ01000371.1:0-230 GCF_001743005.1 Shigella sp. FC1967
CTCTTACTCTGCGTGATTCTCTCGGTGACAGTTGCTAAACTATCATGTAATCTGCGCCCCTATTGCAGTTGGAGAGACAAATGAACGATTCTTATGAAAGGTAAAACGGCAAAGTAAAAGTGATGTATGTCCTCTTACTCTGCGTGATTCTCTCGGTGACAGTTGCTAAACTATCATGTAATCTGCGCCCCTATTGCAGTTGGAGAGACAAATGAACGATTCTTATGAAA
>NZ_MIIZ01000372.1:0-230 GCF_001743005.1 Shigella sp. FC1967
AGGGAAACAACCCAGACCGCCAGCTAAAGGTCCCAAAGTCGATGGTTAAGTGGGAAACGAAGTGGGAAGGCTCAGACAGCCAGGATGTTGGCTTAGAAGACAGCCATCATTTAAAGAAAGCGTAATAGCTCACTGGTCGAGTCGGCCGCGCGGAAGATGTAAGGGGGCTAAACCATGCACCGAAGCTGCGGCAGCGACACTATGTGTTGTTGGGTAGGGGAGCGTTCTGT
>NZ_MIIZ01000373.1:0-230 GCF_001743005.1 Shigella sp. FC1967
TGGTGGCGAGATTATCTGCTACGTAGCTTAATTCGGGAGGAAAGAATGTCTCGTGTGGCAAAAGCACCCGTCGTCATTCCTGCCGGCGTAGAGGTTAAAACTCAACGGTCAGGTAATTACGATTAAGGGTAAAAAACGGCGAGCTAACTCGTACTATCCATAATGCAGTTGAAATTCAACATGCTGACAACCAATTAACTTTCGCTCCACGCGATGGTTTTGCTGATGCA
>NZ_MIIZ01000374.1:0-230 GCF_001743005.1 Shigella sp. FC1967
TCATCTGAGAGCATTTGCCCCACTGCTACGCCAGTCACAAAGTCACTGGCAAAGGCCGCAGGAGCTGCGACCATGAGACCAACCAGCAAAAGAAGGGGGACGCGCCCTGTCCTTCTCATCACCATTCGTTCTTTTCCGTTTCGTGCTGGGTTTGACCAGCATTGAAGTGGTACTCGGGTTTCAGCTCTTTTTCTTCGACTTCGAGCTCTTCCGGGCGAATACGCTGCTCC
>NZ_MIIZ01000375.1:0-229 GCF_001743005.1 Shigella sp. FC1967
AGCGAGAACGAACCCAATGGCAACTTACAGCAGTACTTCTACTTGCTGTTTTGACGCAACATTTTTATAAAACCGTATTTAATCCATCTTCGGTAATTAAGGTTTGCCATGTGTTATTACCAATTCGATTAGCGAGAACGAACCCAATGGCAACTTACAGCAGTACTTCTACTTGCTGTTTTGACGCAACATTTTTATAAAACCGTATTTAATCCATCTTCGGTAATTA
>NZ_MIIZ01000376.1:0-229 GCF_001743005.1 Shigella sp. FC1967
ACGATAAGGATCACGAGGGCCGAAAACAAAAAAATTGTTTGCTATAACCTTGTGGACCACCAATATCAAATTCAGAAAGATCAAGCGCAGGTTTACGCAGCAATGCATTAACGATTAATGTTTCACCAGGACGATAAGGATCACGAGGGCCGAAAACAAAAAAATTGTTTGCTATAACCTTGTGGACCACCAATATCAAATTCAGAAAGATCAAGCGCAGGTTTACGCA
>NZ_MIIZ01000377.1:0-9487 GCF_001743005.1 Shigella sp. FC1967
AAAATAATCGTTTAAACTTTTTATCTTTAATAATGAAACTAAAGTGCAAGCAAATAAAAGAAAAAAACTTTAAATACTTATATCAAAAAAAACAAACGGCTATTTTTGGGAGAAAATTTATCTTTTACCGTGAAAATATAAGCAATCCAATGTTGAAAAAATAAAGCGATTTTACAAGAAGATCGTGGATATATTTTTCTAGATGATCAACATCGCTATTTCCCTCAAGGCTAATAGTGATATAAGCAGTAAATTAGAATTGTAATTAGAGGAAGAATTATTATGCCAGCCTATCCTGTTGCCGATGATGTCAGTACTATTGATAGATTCAATGACTATTTTCAAGAACCTGTAAAAAAAACAAAAGTGAAACATTAAAAAATTGCATTAGATGCATTAAAAAGCAGATACATCAAAATGCCGCAGCATTAGCGGATTATCAAGCGAAACTCGCTGAATATAATATTACGCGTAATGCACAATCAACATCGATTAAAGTAGTGAAAGACTTAGCAATGAGTATTATCGGGAATATGCGTTGATTTTTATTTAATGGAGATGATATATGTCTATTACCCCTGTTATTCCTGTGCATTTATCAACACAATCAAACGCTAATAGTGATAGTGATGATAATTTATCTTCAATAATGATTAATACGGTGACAAGTGGTTTTCAGTATGAAAAACAGATCCAAAAAAAGCTAGCGACATTAAATAAATTAAGTGATGTTCAAAGTTATACCGAGTTACAAACCACACTAAATGATTATACAATTACAATGAATCTAGCAAGTACTTTAGCCAGAAAATCATTGAATATTGTTGAAACATTACTCAAGGCTCAATAGTAATGAAAATACGATATTTTGTTATTGGCATTATTATGTTGTCTATTTCCACTATTAAGTGGCTGTAAAGATCAATCGCTACTCACTAATTTGGATCAAAGACAGGCAACAGAAATTCAAGCTGTTTTACAAAAGCACCAAATAACGAGTACTCGTAAAGCACTAGGAAAAGGGTTATTTGATATTTCTGTTAAAAAAGAAGATATGGGTATTGCCATTCAAATTTTAGAGGAATATCAATTACCCACATTATCTCGAATTGAAGTGACTCAGCTATTTCCATCAGATGCATTGGTATCATCGCCTCAAGCCGAAAAAGCACGTTTAATTTCTGCTATTGAGCAACGATTAGAGCAATCATTACTCACTATTGACCATATTATTGATGCTAGAGTTCATGTCAGCTATCCCATTTCTCCTATTGAACGAATTATTCCGGCACCTCATGCTTCAGCATTGGTTTTTTATGAAGAGGGGATGATTGATAATGAGCAATTAAGTGATGATGTTCGTGCTTTTATTCATAATGCCTTTAACGATATGGATGAGGATAATATTACCGTTTTGTTATACCCACGAAATATCAATAAATTCAATATGATAAATAATCAACTTTATCAAAATAGCTCTGATTCATTTTTCAGCTCTTGGTTATTTTTAGGTTTATTATTAATGGTTATCACCTCTATCATTACGGTGTCATTAATAATATTCCGACGTAAAAAAAATACAGAAGGAAGAAAATGATGACAAATCTAACTTCTGATCAATTCGACATGATATCCAGTGTAATGTATGAGCCACTTAGCTATCTTCATGCAGATTACAAGGTATTGGCATCAAATAAAGAAGATATAATCTGGCAGAAATTAACTAATCGCCAATTAATTCAGCAATACCAACTTATTAATCAACTAGATTGTGACATCGATATTATTGTAGAGAAAATTTTTACTTATTGGACTTTACTTCCACGTTGTGCTCTTTTTTTTAGGCTATTTGTACTCTAGAGAAACGCTTTTATTATCTGGTAATTACTATCAATTAGAACCACAATTAAAAGGGTTTTTATCTCTTTATCCTGTGTTAAATATAGATAAAAAGATAACGACTTCACTGGAAAATATCGCCCCAATAAATATTGGCTATCAATTATTGTTTGATTTTATTAGTTCAATTTCGATGGCGCTTGCTCAGCGCTTTACATTACTTTTTGCACCACAATCTTCATCGATAGAACTCCCTCAATCACTTTTTTTTATCTCGTTCACTCTTTATTTTGGTACTAGATTATGCTGCGCTCTCTGTCTAAAGATCTTTTAACATACACTTGTGAAGGGATATTAATACGTGCGCGCTATGTTCGGCAGCTCGATAATATTTATAAAACAGAATTAGCCTCTAAGCATGCAGCAAAGAAAATGATTCAAGATTTTAATCATAAACTGGATAAGCATAATAAAGAGATCTCAAATCAAGCTTATAGTAAAGGGTTGCAGGTATTATTAGGAGATATATTAAATTTTGCCATTCAATATCAAGAGAAACTGGCACATTATGAGTTTCAGCAAAGAGAGCAATTAACAACAACTATTGCGCAATTTTTTAATTCACCTGAGATCCAAACTGAAATTATACACCGTTTAATTTCAGCAATACCTTCAGAAAAAAAATTACGCTCAATATTCCAACAACATTACGCCATTATCTTGAGAATAAACTCAATAATCTTAATATCGAATTAATCTCTCATGAGCATAAAACGATTGCTATTCATGCTGATGATCAAATTACTTTTTTTGAGCCTTCTCTATTAATTGATGATCTTAAGGCACAATTCCATCGTCCCTATACCGAATCTTACCAACCTGTTTTTACTCAAAACATTAAAGACATTTTACTGAAATATATTAATACATTCGATGTATTCGATAATACTCCTCCTCAACGTAACACCACTAGTGAGAATAATAATGATGATGAAGATTAATACGTTAGAATCACAAGTGTTATATGGCTCACAACCCTCTTTATCTACACCTGAACCGATCGACAATAAAAAACCAGATCCTTTAATGGCTACATTGAATTCTTCTTTTTATCAATCTTTAAAAGGATCCAGCATCAATAGTGTCAAAGATGTATTGACGTTTATTGAACAAATTTTGATGTCAAAAATGAAAACAACCAAACCTTAAAAGAAAAACGCCAAGTTGCACTATTAATCTATGCACGCCAAGCGAGTGAATTAGAAAATAGCGATAATAAAGATATTATTAATCAGGCGTTAATTTCTCTTCTTTCTTATCAAGGTTTTTATCATCAATTTACTCTCGATTTATTAGGTATGGACGATAACCAAGAAGACTACGAGGGATTTTTTAAACCTGATAGTACTTCGCTTTCATTTTAAGGTTAATTATAGGATCTGAGCGCCCACACCTTTCTCACCTAAAATATCATCCGGATTACGTAATGGACAATCACTTAACGATAAGCAACCACAACCAATACAGTGGTCAAGGCCGTTACGTAGTCGTTTAAGACGACGAATTCTTTCATCTAACCGCACTTTCCAATCCGTTGATATTTCGTGCCATTGTTCTGCGGTTAATTTACTATTTGGTGGATATTTTCCGAGTATTTCCTGAATTTCTTTTAACGGAATACCTGTACTTTGCGCCGCTTTTATAATTGCCACATAACGTAATACAACTGGAGGGTAACGGCGCTGATTACCTGCACTTCGATAGCTTTCTATCAATCCTTTTTCTTCATAAAAATGCAATGTTGATATCGCAACACCACTTCGTTTTGCTACCTCACCGACGGTGAGTGCTCTATTAAAATCTATTTTTTCTTTTTTCATTTTTGCCTCTTGACCTCAACTTAACTTGAGGTTTTATAGTCTTGCCACAATGCAAAGTCAAGTCAGCAAATTGCCTGATTTTTAAGTTTATCGAGGACAGATACATGCCTAACGCAATTGCACGTATTCTTGAAAGCCAAGCATTATGGATTATCGCAAGAGTGCTAATTCTATTGTTATTTCTATCGTCTGGGTTTGCCAAGATATTTGATTATGAAAATAGTTTGGCAGAGATGCGTGCAGCAGGGTTAACCCCTGATTGGTTTTTTAATATTGCCAGCGCGATCGTTTTACTTTGTGGTTCGCTTTTAGTGCTTTTTGATCGCTATCTATGGTTAGGTGCTGGCGCATTAGCCACTTTCTTATTTTTAACCATTGTGATTGTACATACGTTTTGGAATATGACGGGAGATAAGGCGATGCTGTCCATGTATTTTGCTATAGAGCATACCTCTGTGATTGGGGGACTTGTGACAACGGCAATGGCTAGTCATTTCAGAGCGTTATGGAAAAAAAACTAACGCATAAAATAATAAGAAATATAAAACCTTCATTATGGGATCAACAATAATATGAATAAAAAAACTTACTCTTACTGTATGTGCCTCACTCTTTTTACTCAGTGCAGGTGCGGCGGTTTATGCAACAACATCCTCTGATGAAGATGCATCACAACAATTTGCTTATCCTCCCACTAAAGTGGCGTTAGCAACCGTACAATCATCAAAATTACCAAACAATATGCAAGGAGTGGGTGAATTAGAAGCCGCACGCCAAATTTATTTAGCTGCTGAAACCCATGGTCGAATTGCTGTCATTAATTTTGAGTCAGGACAAACGGTTAAAGCAGGTCAAGTTTTAGCTAAATTAAATGATGAACCTGAACAAGCCGAATTACTACGTTTACAAGCACAATTAACTAACGCAGAAAAACTCTATTCTCGAACAAGGCAACTTTATAGTAAAAATATGGTGGCAACCGCGCAATTAGATAGCACGTTATCTGAACGAGATATGATTGTCGCCTCCATTCGTGAAGTGAAAGCGCGAATTGCACAAAAAGCAATTAAAGCGCCCTTTGACGGTATCGTTGGGATAAAACTTGTTCATGAAGGCCAATATTTAAATGCGGGTGAACGTGTCGCTTCCCTTGTCGATGCAAGCCATTTAAAACTCAATTTTTCACTTGATGAGCAAGCTGCACCAAAAATTTCAACCAAACAGCCCATCAGTATCGAAGTCGATGCTTACCCTGATATTGTTTTTACGGGTTCAGTAAATGCGATTGATCCTCTTATTGGCTCATCACGTACTGTGCAAGTACAAGCAGTTTTACCGAATACCGATAATAAATTAAAAGCGGGCATGTTTGCTCGTGTTCAAGTTATTTCTCCTGATAGTCCGATGGTATTAACCGTACCAGAAACAGCAGTCACTTATACTGCCTATGGAGATACCGTGTTTGTAGCGCAATCTGACAATCAAAAAAACCTTATCGCTAAGCGTGTCTCTGTGAAAGTTGGATTGCGCTACAACGGCATGATTGAGATCAAAGAGGGGCTTGCCCTCGGTGAGCAAGTTGTCTCATCGGGCCAAATTAAATTAAGTGATGGCATCTCAATTGAACCCATTGAGCAAGATACATTAGCGTTGGCTCAATCAGCGACAACAAAACCATAACGGGAGCTAATCATGAAATTTACCGATATTTTTGTTCGGCGCCCTGTTTTGGCATTAGTTGTTAGCACACTCATTTTGTTACTGGGCGCATTTGCATTCAGCAAACTGCCAATTCGCCAATACCCAATGTTACAAAACTCCACAATTACGATTGCAACAGACTACCCAGGGGCATCCTCTGAACTGATGCAAGGATTTGTGACACAACCGATCACACAAGCCGTTTCCTCTGTTGAGGGTGTGGATTATATTTCCTCTTCTTCTGTTCAAGGAAAAAGCTTAGTCACCGTCAGAATGGAATTAAACCGTGATCCTACCCAAGCCTTGACGCAAGTAATGGCGAAGGTCAATCAAGTTCGTTATAAGTTACCGGAGCAAGCTTATGATCCCGTGATCGAGCTTTCATCTGGCGAATCTACTGCGGTAGCTTATGTCGGATTTTCAAGTGAACAGCTTTCTATTCCAGAACTTACTGACTACCTTTCTCGTGTTGTTGAACCGATGTTTTCATCCATCAATGGCGTTGCCAAAGTACAAGTTTTTGGTGGACAACAATTAGCAATGCGTTTGTGGTTAGATGCAGACAAACTGGCTGGACGCAACTTAACAGCCAGTGATGTCGCTGAGGCTGTGCGTCGTAATAACTATCAAGCGGCACCTGGTAAAGTGGAAGGTGAGTTTGTTATTGCCAACGTTTATGTCAATACGGATCTCACTAATGTCGAAGAATTTAAAGACATGGTTATCATTAATGATGGCAATAATCTTGTTCGCTTGCGTGATATTGGTACTGTTGAGTTAGGTGCTGCTGCCACTGAAACCAGTGGCATTATGAATGGAAAAAAAGCCGTCTTCTTAGGCCTATTTCCGACACCAACAGGTAATCCGTTAGTCATTGTTGATGGTATTCGTCAACATCTTGTTGATATTAAAAAAACGTTACCGCCCAGTGTCGATGTTGAGCTTGCTTTTGAAACGTCACGCTTTATCAAGGCATCGATTAACCAAGTCGTACAAACATTAATTGAAGCGATTTTAATTGTGATTGCAGTGATTTATCTCTGCTTGGGATCGTTCCGTTCTGTGCTTATTCCTGTACTTGCCATTCCATTATCAATGTTAGGTGCTGCTGGTTTAATGCTGGCATTTGGTTTTAGTATTAATTTGCTCACTTTGCTAGCCATGGTGTTAGCCATTGGATTAGTCGTGGATGATGCAATAGTGGTTGTTGAAAACGTACATCGACATATTGAAGAGGGATTATCGCCTGTTCAGGCAGCTTTAGTGGGTGCGAGAGAAGTGGCTGGTCCTGTTATTGCGATGACGATTACTTTAGCCGCGGTTTATGCTCCGATTGGTTTAATGGCTGGATTAACAGGTGCATTATTTAAAGAATTTGCCATAACGCTGGCAGGGAGTGTGATTGTATCCGGAATTGTGGCATTGACCTTATCCCCTGTAATGAGCTCGTTAATGCTAAAGCCAAAAGAAAATGAAGGCAAAATGGCGAAAATGGCCGAGTTTGTTTTCGATAAAATGGCTCACTACTATGGTTATGTACTTAATTTCTCTTTAGCTAATCGCTGGTTAACCGTTGTTTTCGCCTTAGCTGTGTTTGTCAGCTTGCCATTTTTATATAGTCAGTCAAAACAAGAGCTGGCACCTTCAGAAGATCAGGCAAGTGTTTTAACCGCCGTAAAGGCACCACAACATGCAAATCTTGCCTATGCTGAGCGTTTTAATCAAAAGCTTGATGAAATTTATATGAGTCTGCCAGAAACAGACAGCACATGGATTATTAACGGTACTGATGGGCCTTCAGCCAGCTTTGGTGGTATTAACTTTGATGGTTGGGATTTACGTGAGCGCAATGCAGATCAAATCCAAGCTGATTTACAAAATCGCGTCAATAATGTGGAAGGTACCCATATTTTTGCTTTCCAATTAGCCTCTTTACCTGGATCAGTGGGTGGATTGCCAGTACAAATGGTATTACGTAGCCCATTAGGTTATCCCGTTTTATTTGAAACAATGGAAAACATTAAACAACAAGCGAGAGAAAGTGGTCTGTTTGTCGTGGTAGATAGCGATTTAGATTACAACAATCCTGTTGTTCAAATCGCCATAGACAGAGCGAAAGCCAATAGTTTAGGTATTCGTATGCAAGATATTGGTGAATCACTCTCACTCTTAGTGGGTGAACATTATATCAATCGTTTTGGTATGGATGGCCGCTCTTATGATGTGATCCCACAAAGTGTACGCCATCAACGTTTAACGCCAGCAGCACTTGCTGGGCACTATATTCGTACTCAAGACAATGTGTTAATTCCATTATCGACAGTGGTCAATATTACGACACAAGTTGAACCGAATAAGCTCACGCAATTTAATCAACAAAATGCTGCAATATTCCAAGCTATTCCTGCTCCTGGCGTGACGATGGGACAAGCCGTTGCGTTTCTTGAAAATGTGGCAGATTCATTACCAGCCGGCTTTAGCCATGACTGGCAATCTGATTCTCGCCAATTTACCCAAGAAGGAAATACCTTAGTCTTTGCGTTTATTGCAGCACTTATCATTATTTACTTAGTGTTAGCTGCGCAATATGAAAGCTTGGTCGATCCTTTAATTATCTTAATCACAGTACCATTATCTATTTGTGGCGCATTAGTACCATTAGCTTTAGGTATGGTGACATTAAATATCTATACACAAATTGGTTTAGTCACCCTGATAGGACTTATTAGTAAGCACGGTATTTTAATGGTGGAGTTCGCTAATGAGTTGCAAGTTCATAAAAACCTAAACCGTCGTGATGCGATTATTGAAGCAGCAAAAATTCGGCTACGCCCTGTTTTAATGACCACGGCCGCAATGGTTATTGGGCTTATTCCTCTGCTGTTTGCCAGTGGTGCAGGAGCAAATAGCCGCTATGGATTAGGGCTGATTATTGTGTCAGGTATGTTAGTCGGTACGCTATTTACGCTGTTTGTGTTACCCACAATGTACAGCTTCTTAGCACGAAACCATCAAGTCAGCGCTCAAACTGAGCGTCAAAAGCAGTTACAGCAAGTTAGTGAGCAATAAAGCTAAAAAATAAAAACAGTTATGTCGTAAAACCAATCCCCATTGTGAATGCAATGGGGATTTTATTTATTAATGGGAATACTTTGAAAAATAAACACTACCTTGCTACTCTAACGAGTATTGAAATATAAGTTGTAGCTTATTACCTTATAAATAAGTTATAACTTATATGAGGTGAGCCGTGTGGAATGTACTCTTTACAAATAATTTCGATTCTTGGTTATTAGAACAAAACAACGAGTTACAAGAACGCATTTTAGCGGCCTTACAGAATTTATAGGTTTATGGGCCTAGGTTACCAAGACCATATGCTGATAACATCAAAGGTTCAAAATATCCGAATATGAAAGAGCTCCGGATACAACACACAGGAAAACCGATACGAGTATTTTTTGCGTTTGACCCAACTAGAAAAGCCATTGTGCTATGTGCAGGCAATAAAACTAATAATAAGAAATTTTATCAAACGATGAGCCATATAGCGGATCGAGAATTTACCTCATATCTTTTATCAATAAGAGAAGACAATGAAAACACTTCAACAAGCTATCGCTGAACGTTCTCCTGATAGCCAAGAACGTATAAAAAAAAATGGCTGATGAATTGATACTAGAAACAGGACTACAAATTTTAAGAGAAGAGTTAAATATTTCACAAAAAGAACTTGCTACTCATTTAGGAATTTCTCAACCTGCGATTACCCAAATAGAGCAAAGAGGTAACGATCTAAAACTGGCAACATTAAAACGCTATGTTGAAGCGTTAGGCGGTAAACTTAGCTTAACGATTGAATTACCTACTGGTGAAGATCGTATTTTCCATCTTTAAATTTAGAAAAATAACAAAGAATAATATGGTAAAACAATCCCCCATTGTGAATGCAATGGGGATTGGGTATACTTATTTTTTGAATACGTATTATCTTGTTTTAATATCATTATTAAGCAAAGGGATTATTATTTATTGCAAATTTATGTCTTAGCTCAAGCAATTTTGTT
>NZ_MIIZ01000378.1:0-229 GCF_001743005.1 Shigella sp. FC1967
GTAATACGGAGGGTGCAAGCGTTAATCGGAATTACTGGGCGTAAAGCGCACGCAGGCGGTCAATTAAGTCAGATGTGAAAGCCCCGAGCTTAACTTGGGAATTGCATCTGAAACTGGTTGGCTAGAGTCTTGTAGAGGGGGGGGTAGAATTCCACGTGTAGCGGTGAAATGCGTAGAGATGTGGAGGAATACCGGTGGCGAAGGCGGCCCCCTGGACAAAGACTGACGC
>NZ_MIIZ01000379.1:0-228 GCF_001743005.1 Shigella sp. FC1967
ATTGACTTAAATCTAGGAGGTAAATGTTAAAAATAACTCAGATAGGCAATTTACCTGAGTTATTTTAAATAAGAGCTAAGGGATATTAACTCTTTAATGTAACCCTTCAGTGACCAGTGCGCTGTGCACATTGACTTAAATCTAGGAGGTAAATGTTAAAAATAACTCAGATAGGCAATTTACCTGAGTTATTTTAAATAAGAGCTAAGGGATATTAACTCTTTAATG
>NZ_MIIZ01000380.1:0-228 GCF_001743005.1 Shigella sp. FC1967
TTTTTAGAATATGAACTAGCAACAATAAGCTCCGGGTTCTTTTCTGCAAAGAGGCGTAAGCCTTGCGCATCTTCTTCAAGACCACGTGCAAAACCTTGGTATGCAAAGTCAAAAACAGGTAACCAACCTTTTTTCTGCTGATAGTGCTGCTAATTGGCGCCATTGCTCTTCTGTTGGATCAATACCACTTGGGTTATGGCAGCAACCGTGGAACAAAACAACATCACC
>NZ_MIIZ01000381.1:0-228 GCF_001743005.1 Shigella sp. FC1967
GTTTTTAGGTTAATGCCGTGGCGACGGGCAATACTGTAATAAGAGTCACCTTGACGTACTTTATAGTAGCTTGGTGAAGGTTTCGTTGTTGTGGTTCGATTTTAATATCAGCATTCCAGCTCATTAACTGTTTTTAGGTTAATGCCGTGGCGACGGGCAATACTGTAATAAGAGTCACCTTGACGTACTTTATAGTAGCTTGGTGAAGGTTTCGTTGTTGTGGTTCGA
>NZ_MIIZ01000382.1:0-228 GCF_001743005.1 Shigella sp. FC1967
TGCTCGTTCTTCATCAGACAATCTGTGTGAGCACTGCACATAACACGTATCTCTTAGGTAAGGAGGTGATCCAACCGCAGGTTCCCCCTACGGTTACCTTGTTACGACTTCACCCCAGTCATGAATCACAAAGTGGTAAGCGCCCTCCCGAAGGTTAAGCTACCTACTTCTTTTGCAACCCACTCCCATGGTGTGACGGGCGGTGTGTACAAGGCCCGGGAACGTATT
>NZ_MIIZ01000383.1:0-228 GCF_001743005.1 Shigella sp. FC1967
AAAGCGAAGCAGGCAGACCATGAGCTCATTCCTCAACATTGTCGCCAAGATGATCGGGTTTCAGAACCTTCGTGACTGTGCATGGAGCTCAATGAGGCGCACCACATATTGGCGGTGCTGGAAATGCTGGGGGGATGCAGGGAAGGCTCCGGCAACGATCAACACCTACCTGTCAGCGCTCAAAGGGGTGGCTCTTGAAGCCTGGACGATGAAGCAAATTGATACGGA
>NZ_MIIZ01000384.1:0-227 GCF_001743005.1 Shigella sp. FC1967
AGAAGCACCGGCAAAGCCAACATTGATATCAAATATCACGGGGCTTGATGTGGGGCTGAGTCGATTACGCCATCAAATCAGACGGCAATAAGATTGCTAATCCGCGCCACCTTATCAATGCCAGCCGTCACCTACGTCGAAAACAAAAAGCCTTATCTCGCAAGCCAAAAGGGAGTGCTAATCGCCGTAAAGCCCGAATACAGCTTGCAGGTGTACACGAACGGGTA
>NZ_MIIZ01000385.1:0-227 GCF_001743005.1 Shigella sp. FC1967
GGGGGGCTTTGCCCCCAAAACGAAACACGTTCACTGGGGTTCACTTGCCATCGCTGGGGCGTGTCATTTCGTTTCGGCTCCCCCTGTTTTTCCCTTTCTTCGCTGGACGCTCATCAGGATAAAAAACAAAAAAGCCTACCGCCCTCGTTTTTACTCGGTTGGTCAAATCGCTTCTTGCCACAAAAACAAGTTTTGTGACTTTTCAGCGATTTCGCATCGTTTTTACT
>NZ_MIIZ01000386.1:0-226 GCF_001743005.1 Shigella sp. FC1967
CGCGGTAAGACGCTCGTTTTGGTGATATAATTATCAACTAAACAGCGTCTCTTTTTGTATCTATACAGGTATTATTATGTCTTCCTTAGACTCGATCAAAATAATTAAACAATATATAAGTGGCAACCGCGGTAAGACGCTCGTTTTGGTGATATAATTATCAACTAAACAGCGTCTCTTTTTGTATCTATACAGGTATTATTATGTCTTCCTTAGACTCGATCAA
>NZ_MIIZ01000387.1:0-226 GCF_001743005.1 Shigella sp. FC1967
ACGATCTTCCCAACCATCACTTTTCAAGCTGCTCTTTTAAAAACAAGACTTAATGATATTTGATAGCAATAAAATGCCGCTGTAGAAGCACCTGGTGACGCCACTAATAATACTGAGAATGATTTATACGATCTTCCCAACCATCACTTTTCAAGCTGCTCTTTTAAAAACAAGACTTAATGATATTTGATAGCAATAAAATGCCGCTGTAGAAGCACCTGGTGAC
>NZ_MIIZ01000388.1:0-9404 GCF_001743005.1 Shigella sp. FC1967
TCTATATAACACTCTCTTTTATTGATTAAAAAAATTATTCGTTTCTAATAAAAAACAATACACTTTCTTATCTTATTAAGAAGGTAACCATAAAAAGATACATATTAAATACATTATTAGTGGTGTTTTTAATATTGAATGTTTTATTTAAAATACATCTTTCCTATTTATCTCTATTTTTAATTACTCATAAACGATGTATTCAACAATAAATTAGAGACTTTATATCATATAAGGATGAAAGGTGTAGTTTGAAATTTTAAAAAGATAAAAAAAAAAGCGAAGACAATCTTCGCTTTTTCATTATGAGATATTCTTTTAAAGAAAGAAAAATTAGAAACGGTAGCCCACACCAAACATAAATACAAATGGGTCTAGACGGGTTTTAACATCAAAATCTTTATCAGCAACAGTACTATTAAATCTTGCTTTTGTTTCGATGTTCATCCACCAAACAGACGCATTCAGCATCCAGTTTTTATCGAGGTTATAATCTAAACCAGCTTGCGCTGCAAAGCCCCATGAATCTTTAAGATCAAGGCCATTTAGACCTAAACCACCTGCTCCAGTACCTACAGCAGGATTATTATTAAATTTCTCATCAAAGAACGTGGTAAAGTTCAAACCAGCACCTAAATAAGGACGCAGTTTATCTTCGCTATTACCAAAATAATATTGTGCCATTAATGTTGGTGGTAAATGTTTAACTTTTGCAATTTCACCTACACCAGTTAATGATATTTTATGTTCAAAAGGGGTAGCTGCTAATAGCTCAACACCAATATTATCAGTAATCATATACCCAAAGGTTAAACCTAATTGGGTATTATTATTTACAGCAAAGTGGTCGCCACCTAATATTGCATCAGAACCCGCATTAGGACGCACAGTTGCAGTACCTGCACGGAATAAGAAATCACCCGCTTGGTGAGCAAACGAAATAGAAGGCGCAAGTGTTGCGGCCGCTAAAATAAGCGCAGAAAGTTTTTTTCATTATTTAACCCATTCCAGTAATAAGTAAAATCTCCGCTAAAAATATAACCATTTATTGATAATTATGATCTAATACCGATCACAACTTTGGAATTATTTTTGCAGAAAGTGTTATTTCTCTTTTTTATTATTTATCAATACGATTATTTTATAATTGATCCACATCAAATTACTGATTAATACAATTTTTTTCTTATAATTAAATTTATCGTTACTGCTAATTTTTGAATAAAAAATATTCCTTAAAAGACATATTTAAAAAATAAAGTTATCTTTATGTTAAAATAATGTTTGTTTTTATTTTAAGCGAGAAGGATATTATGATAATTAACATCAAGAAAAAAGACCCAAAAGAGAAGTAAGAGAAAATATCCCTTTTTGTTGTTGTAGAAGGTACAATAGCGCGCATTGACACAGTCTATTTTTATAGGAGCAGTTTCATGCCTACCACGGCACGCACAATCTACCGAGACAGTCTGAATTTTTATAAGAATGAACGACGTAGCATTGTTACCCTTTCCGCTATCCTTGCTGTTATTTTAGCGATCATTCATGTCTTAATTGGCCCTAATCCTCAAGAATACCAATTGATGATTGAATTTGTGGCTAATTTTAAAAATACGCAGCTTTCTTCTGCTTCTCCTGATGAGTTAGAAGCAATGTCAAACAGTGTCGTGGGTATAGCCAAAAAAGTGTTGTCACTGTATGCATTTGAGACATTACAACAAAGCATCTTAGTGTTAACTTTATTGATGTTCGCCATGGCAATCTCTGCTGGTCACAATGTCACTCTTGGGCAAACATTTAACGCATGTTTACCTCGCTTACCAAAAATGTTTTTATTAATTGTTCTGTGCTCTATTTTAATTAGCGCCGGTTTTATGGTGATGATTATTCCTGGCATCATTTTACTCATTGGTTTTGCATTAGCGCCGGTTGTTTTAGTGCGCCAACAAAATCTGGGAAGTGCAATTCGTTTAGGTTGGAAAATTGGATTTAGTGAATCAGGTTCACTTATTCCTGCTTTAGGTATTTGGATCTTATTGCAGTTTGGTATTGGTTTTGTGAGTAATCTTACAATTCAGCTGCCTGATCTTATCCATAACTTCTTATTCTATCTTCTAAAAAATATGGCTTCCGCTTGGATGATTATTTACCTGTTTCGTTTGTTTATGTTGGTTGAAAACAAATATACGACTCAACAAACGCGCTAATTTATTCAAAACCTCGCTACCGACAAAATTGACCGATAAAAAATCCCGTGTATAAGCTAAGAACTTATCACGGGATTTTACTTTTATTCATCACCACATATAAAATTATTTAAGGTATTGATGTATGACTCTCTCTGCTCACTTCTGATATCGATGCTTCGTGTTCCTCTACTTCTTGCTTTAATGCTTCTTTTCTTGCTTCTCTCTGCTTTTCTTTGATCTGCTGTCGGCTTTGATACAGTCGGATCACAAAATAGAGATCAGGGGCGATAATTAAGTCATCTTCATTGAGCGAAATTCTGTTACGTTCAATCCAGCGATTTAACTCGGTTCTACGGCCAGCTAAAACCAATTTCACGCCCTTTATACGCAACTCTCGTATTAATTCATCAATAGCTGCAAATACGCTAACATCGTCATAAGTGAAGCTGACAGCCGCATCTACGGCTAACCATGCAGGGCGTTGAGGTGCACTATCAACAAGTTGAAGTACCCGTTTTTTAAAGTAACCCACATTAAAATAAGTCAATGGTGAATTAAAACGGTACATCATTAAACCATCGATAGGTTCAATACCATTATCTTTATTCATTGAATGAACCATGCCCTGTTCATCAACACCCAATAATTGATCGCTTGGTCGAAAAACAATACGCAAAAATTGTAATAAGCCTAATAAAACCGCAAAACCAATACCATTAATCAACCCTGCTAATAACACTGCTAATAAGGTAAATGATGCCAATGTAAATGCTTGTTTATTACGTTTACGATAAGACCAAATATGACGAATACTTAGTAATGACCATGAAGAAACAATTAACACAATACCTAGCGAAGATAATGGAATATAGGCGAGAAAATCGGTCATAAATAACAGCACGAGCAGAATAACCAGTGCTGCAATAATAGAAACTAATTGCGTTTTACCACCGACAGAATCATTGACTGCGGTACGGCTACTTGCCGCACTCACTGCAAATCCTTGAGAAAGCGCCGCCGCAATATTGGCAATACCTAATGCTTTTAATTCTTGATCTGCATCGACATCATAACCATTTTTGCTGGCAAAACTGCGGGCGGTCATCATAAAACTCACAAAACTAATGACAGCCAAGTTGATAGATGGAACCAATAATTCTCGTAATACACCTGGATGAAATCCGCTCATTGAGACGACAGGCAGAAATAGATCAACATTTCCTGCCTCTTTATTCACAATAGCGATGCCATAGCTTGCTAAATCAAATTGCCAACTAAGATAGGTCATTACAACCATGGCAATTAATGGTGCTGGCCATCGGCTACGAAAATAGCGAATGCCTAATAATAAAGCGAGCGTTATCGCTGACATCAATACCGTAGGGACATGTGCATCCATTAATCGAAATGGAACTTCAATTAATTTTTCAATTAAGTGCTCTGGAGAAGTAACAAAACCAAATACTTTACTAATTTGCCCAACCATAATGGTGATCGCGACACCATTTAATAAACCTTGAAGAATAGGACGCGATAGAAAATCAGTAAATGCCCCCAACCGAAAGTGGCTAGCCAAAATACACCAAAACCCCGTCATTGCCGTCATGATAATTGCAAGTTGCCATCGTGTATTTTCATCACCAGCAGATAATGGAATAACGACCGCAGCAATAACGGCACACGTTGCCGCATCTGGCCCTGTAATTAATTGGCGTGAAGTACCAAATAATGCATAAATAATCATGGGGAAAATACAGGCATACAACCCAACAATCGCATTAATGCCTAATAATTCGGTATAAGCAATGGCAACAGGTAGCGCGACAGCAGCCACTGAAAGCCCTGCTTTTAAGTCATAGCCAAAATATTCACGCTTATAGTTAAATAATAAGCCTAATCCTGGCATCCATTTTATTATTCTTTTTCCGTTCATTGATTTCCTCTTATCAGAAATACTTTTTTTATTTATGTATTCATCAAAAAAGTGGCGGATGATAATGATGAGTATATGAATCATATACTAGTGCAATATTTAAATCCTCCTTCATAACTCAAGCTTGAGTTTTAATTTTACATAAATGCAATTACGTTGAGTTTTCATTAAGTTATTTCAGATAAAATGCGCATTTTTTGTATAAATTAACACTCTGTCATTAAAGATATGCAATTGTTTACCCATTTTCTGTCGCTTTGCATTAGAATAGCCAAGTTTATGAATTTAATTACCATAGGTTCCTATCTGTTATGAAAAATGGCTGGCTTAAGCAATTACTTGATTTTGCTCCACTATTAGTATTTTTTTATCTTCTATAAATGGCAAGATATTTTCTATGCTTCAGGTGCATTAATTATCGCGACGTGGATCTCAGTCGGCTTGACATGGCTTATTTTCCATAAAGTTGAGAAAGCGCCACTCATTACCGCCATCGTCGTCACTATTTTTGGCTCATTAACCATCTTCTTCCATTCTGCTGATTTTATTAAATGGAAAGTGACCGCTATTTATGCCATTTTTGCCATCGTTTTAATTGGAATGCAGTTATTTACGCCAAAAACGTTAATGGAAAGAATGTTAGGTAAAGAGCTTGCAATGCCACCAGCAAACTGGAAGAAACTCAATATTGCATGGGTAATTTTCTTTTTTGCTTGTGCTCTCGGTAATATTTATGTGGCATTTTCTTTAGCGGAAGAGACTTGGGTTAATTTTAAAGTTTTTGGCTTAACTATTTTAACCTTTATCTTTACTATCGCGAGTGTGGTTTATATCTGGAATAACCGTTTACCAGAAGAACAGACTGAAAACGACACGACGGAAAATAGTGAACACGAATTATCAGGTGATATGACAAAACAAGCATCTAAGCCAACATCACACGATGCTCATTCAAAATCTGAATAATCATTTTATTGTATTGGGAGATGTGTACTCATCATGATTTAGCTTGACATAGATAAGTAGATATTTCCTTGGTTTAAACATTGACAGATAATAATTCTCCATGACTGAACAACAATCTTTGCCTAATGGTGAGCTCGTTTTACGCACTCTAGCCATGCCTGCTGATACTAACGCCAATGGTGATATTTTCGGAGGCTGGTTAATGTCTCAAATGGATATCGGTGGTGCAATTTTAGCAAAAGAAATTGCGTTAGGTCGTGTCGTTACTGTAAGCGTAACAGGCATCACCTTTCTTAAACCTGTTGCTGTTGGCGATGTCGTTTGTTGCTATGCGCGTTGCTTAAAAACGGGTAACTCTTCAATTACTGTTAATATTGAAGTCTGGGTTAAAAAAGTCGCCACAGAACCTGTCGGACAACGCTATCGTGCAACAGAAGCGGTGTTTACCTATGTTGCCGTTGATGAGAACAACTCAGCTCGCCGCTTACCTGAAGGTAAAACTCACTTTACGCTAACAAGTACTCTGGAATAAAACACCATTACGACAATTCAATTACGATAAATAGCGTGAAAGTAGTAAAATTTGAAATACTAAAAAAGGCACTTATTAAAGTGCCTTTTGTTTATTTTCTATCCAACAACTGATATTGCTTTCCTTAGCTTTTGAGTTTTATCAAAGTTAGCTTGTTGATATTCCAGTCATTTTGAACTCAATAACAACAACTTTTCCTTTATAAGGGATTTTTTCATAGCGCCATTGACGCATCGCTCTTTTTACTTCGCGTTCAAACACATTTTTAGGATCAGCAGAAAGTATTTCTACATTATCCACTCGCCCATCCGCATCAACATCAAAACGAACTTTAATTGAACCTTCTATCCCCACCGCCTGGGCACGTGGTGGATATATAGGTAAACCTTGGCGTACTGCATTTGGTACTTTACCTTCACCACTGCTTGCCACTGCAACGGGTTTTTCATCGCCTTTATCACTTGGCTTTGCCGTCGGGTTAAGATTTTTGAGATCATTACCTTTATTAACAACTAAAGGTTGTGGTCGCTCAACAGGCGGTTTCGGTTTTTCCACAGGTTTTGGTTTAGGTTTCGGTTTTGGTTCTGGTTTTTTCTCTATTGGTTTTTCAATAACAGGTTTTACATCAGGAATAGGTTCTGGTTCTGGCTCGGGTTCTGGTTCAACAACCGGTTCAGGTTCAGGAGGAGTGACTTCTTCAACCACAGGCTCTGGTTCACCAGCAGGCTCATCCGCTGCAAATGCCAACATCTGTATAGAGATAGGCTCAGGGGTAACAGGCTTATCTTCTACAACATAGAACATCGCAGCTGCAACAAGTGAGGCATGTAAACAAAGCGATATGAATACCCAAAGCTTCCAACGCATAACTGATCTTATTTCACCTAAAGAAAAAATATGCCCCTAGTTTAAATGCAAATAGCAATCATATTCAATAACGTTTAGCAAAATGATTGATATTAACTGTTAAAAAAGTGAAATTATGAGTTCCATTCTATGTGTTGTACAAATAAAAGTGCTCTATGTTTTCTAGAAGTATCAAGTTTACGTAGTTTATAAATTCGGAAATTACGACGAGATTGCCCTTCTAACCATCGACGTCGTTTACGTATAGCTTGTCTCATCATTCGCCAACGAGCGACTTCAGTCCTACTATGTCTCATGCTATCAGCACCTATTTTTTCGAATAAGTGGACTATTATAAGACGTTCATTTTGTGATCCAAGGGGGGAATTATGATTTGCTTTAATTTCATTCATTATTTTAGCATTTCTCACAAAGAAAAAAATGAATAAAGAATTGAGTATTATTGCTTATTTGATGCTTATCTCTTAAGAAAGAGATTTGACAGAGATAATAATCCTGATTTAATAACAACATTCGGCAAATAACAAAAATAATGAACTATTTTTAGTAAATTGCCTTTAGCTTATCCATGCAATTCATTTTCAACGGAAAATAGCTCTACTATGACAACATTTTATACTGTATTAAGTTGGCTAACCTTTTTCTTCTATTGGCTATTAATTGCGGGGGTCACATTTCGAGTCCTAATGCATCGACGACCTGTCACATCAACGATGACATGGTTATTGATCATCTATATTCTGCCATTAGTCGGTATTATTGCATATTTTGCTTTTGGTGAATTACACCTAGGAAAACGACGTGTCGAACATGCTAAACAGATGTGGCCTTCTGTTGTTGCGTGGCTTGAAGACTTAAGAAAATGTAAGCATATCTTTGCTACAAGTACGAGCGATATTGCAACCCCTCTTTTCCAATTAACCGCTAAGCGCCAAGGTATTAAAGGTGTTAAAGGTAACAAAATTGAACTTTTAACCACCTGCGAAGATTCGCTAAATTCAATTACACGCGATATTAATAACGCTCGTGATAACATTGAAATGGTCTTCTATATTTGGCAATCAGGGGGGTTAGTTGATGAAGTCACCGACGCTTTAATCAGAGCAGCTAAACGTGGTGTAAAATGCCGAGTCATGGTTGATTCCGCAGGGAGTTGGAATTTCTTTCGTACTAATGGCCCAGAGGTCATGAGAGCCGCGGGTATAGAGTTTGTTGAATCACTGCATGTTAATTTATTCCGTTTTTTCTTACGTCGCATGGATTTGCGTCAGCATCGAAAAATCGTATTGATCGATAATTATATTTCCTACACAGGAAGTATGAATATGGTTGATCCTCGTTATTTCAAGCAAGATTCTGGTGTAGGCCAATGGATTGATATTATGGTAAGAATGGAAGGTCCAGTTTCTACTACATTAGGTATGATTTATGCCTTTGACTGGGAAATGGAAACGGGTGAACGCCATTTACCCCCTCCTCCAGATGATAATATTATGCCTTGTGAGCAAGAAAGCGGCCATACAACACAAGTCATTGCCTCAGGTCCAGGGTTTCCTGATGAGCTAATTCAACAATCGCTTATAACAGCCATTTACTCTGCAAGAAAAGAATTGGTACTGACAACACCTTATTTTGTACCTAGCGATGATCTGGCCCATGCAATATCAACTGCTGCAATGCGGGGTGTTAATGTAAGCATTATTGTTCCTCGCAGTAATGACTCTTTTCTTGTACGTTGGGCAAGTTGCTCATTCTTTACAGAAATGCTTGAATCAGGTGTGAAAATATTCCAATTTGAAGATGGTTTATTACACACTAAAAGTGTGATGGTTGATGGGCAACTCAGTATGGTAGGTTCAGTTAACCTTGATATGCGTAGCTTATGGTTAAACTTTGAAATTACCGTTGTCATTGATGATGAAGGTTTTGGAAGTGATTTAAGCATTGTTCAATATGATTATATTGCCCGCTCGACAGAGCTAACCATCGATGAATGGGAAAAACGGCCATTCTTAAATCGTGTACTAGAGCGTATCTGCTATTTCTTTAGCCCTCTGTTATAACAGAAATGTTATAATCCATAGACTACTCAGAACTGGTAACAATTAACCGTTCTAGATTAGTAGAAATGCGATACAAATGACACGATAATTATTGGAACAATAGATAGGCATTACCATGAATGAACCAACCTTAATCAGTGAAGACGACGCTTTAGAACAAGCTTATGATCTATTTCTGGCACAAGCCGCCGATAATTTAGATGTTGCAGACCAATTATTGTTTAACTTGCAATTTGAAGAACGAGGCGCAGCTGAAGTGGTTCCATTAGGTAATGATTGGCAATTTATTGTTGGTCTACCTGTCACATCCGCCCGTTTTAGTGAAGTGATTATTGGTCTTGCTCCGGATGATAATTCCGATATTGATGATATTTTTGGTCGAGTTCTAATTAGTCGCGATCCATTACAGCCTATGTTCCATATTATCTGGAAATCATAATCACGTTTATCATCACCTACTTATATTTTAGCAGGTGATTTTTTATTTCAGAAAGAAATAAAATGCATGAAAACGACTTTATTATCGACACTATTTTTGCTTTAGCTTTCTTTGGTGCATTTTATTGGTATATCTGCGTAGTTGTTATTATTGTTATGCTCTTTGTTTAAGGTAAGGTAAGCGAAGCTTTGACATAATTTCCTCATAATTCACACTAAAGATAAACCCACAACCAACTGTATATAGAAATAGTAATGATATATTCAATTTATAGCGATGGGGTTATCAATTTTGTAGTGTTTACTTTAGAGGCAATACTCTTTGGTATAAGCAACTTAATTTACTACTTAGGCTTTATCAGCTTTATTGTCGCTTTATTTACGCGTAATATCTATTATTCAAAGCATTTTAGATG
>NZ_MIIZ01000389.1:0-226 GCF_001743005.1 Shigella sp. FC1967
TTCTCTATCGAGAAATTTCTTCACAATAGGGGCATCAAATTCTTCAGGATCACAGAACTTCGTCAGTAAATAGACGACACCATCAGCGCCCGTCTTTTTCACCATATCGGCAATTAAACGACCGCGTTTTTTTCTCTGGGTCATACAGCAATGAGCACCCTTCTAGCTGAGCAATTTGCTCTGCCATTGCTTCATAAGGTGAATTATTTTCAGGAATATCTTGGCG
>NZ_MIIZ01000390.1:0-226 GCF_001743005.1 Shigella sp. FC1967
TGCCTTTTGCTGGCGGATCCTTTGGTAAGTTATCCGACCTAGGTAGCAAAGAGCTCAACCTGAGATGAATGTTGTTGCCCACGGATTTACAGATTATAAAGCGGTGCAACACTCTTAATTCAGAACATGCCTTTTGCTGGCGGATCCTTTGGTAAGTTATCCGACCTAGGTAGCAAAGAGCTCAACCTGAGATGAATGTTGTTGCCCACGGATTTACAGATTATAA
>NZ_MIIZ01000391.1:0-226 GCF_001743005.1 Shigella sp. FC1967
GGGAAATATCTCGATTCGTCTTTGGCAAATAACCCGGAGCTTTGGAACGAAGATTCTATTGTTATCGAATCGCCAATCCAGGCTGTGAATCTCAGCAAAACGCCCACCACAGGTGGATGTTTTGATGGGGGGGCATACCGTGTACCGGCGCGTCAAAGTCAGGTCGCAGTAAGAACAAGTTGGAGTTTGCCGAATCGCATGAGGCGGCAGGTGCCATGTTCTTCAA
>NZ_MIIZ01000392.1:0-226 GCF_001743005.1 Shigella sp. FC1967
ATTGTGTCGGGATCAAAGTCATTGATGGCGCGATAAAAATCCCGAAAATTGCACCGATTGAAGCGCGTTTACATCGTGAAATTACGGGGGCGCTGAAAAGTATCACACTGAGCCGCAGCGCAACCGGAAAATACTATGCGTCACTACTCTGTGATGACGGGGTAGAAGCACCGGCAAAGCCAACATTGATATCAAATATCACGGGGCTTGATGTGGGGCTGAGTCA
>NZ_MIIZ01000393.1:0-225 GCF_001743005.1 Shigella sp. FC1967
AGGTCGTATTTTGGCAAAACTGAATCAGTTGCTGATGTGATAGAGGCGAAACGCTTTTCTCAACTAATACATTAAAATGAATAAGATGCCGAGACAACTATTGAGATTTATAATCTGCAAGTTATTAGGTCGTATTTTGGCAAAACTGAATCAGTTGCTGATGTGATAGAGGCGAAACGCTTTTCTCAACTAATACATTAAAATGAATAAGATGCCGAGACAACT
>NZ_MIIZ01000394.1:0-225 GCF_001743005.1 Shigella sp. FC1967
TAGAAAGGGGCGTGCCGATGAGGAGTTGGATGTTATTTTCTGCGCCAAAAGTGCCATAATGATTTTTTAATCTATTAGAGATCTTAGATGATAAACTCAGTTGTTAGATTGGGAGTGAGTTTTAGATAGAAAGGGGCGTGCCGATGAGGAGTTGGATGTTATTTTCTGCGCCAAAAGTGCCATAATGATTTTTTAATCTATTAGAGATCTTAGATGATAAACTCA
>NZ_MIIZ01000395.1:0-224 GCF_001743005.1 Shigella sp. FC1967
ATAAAATTATTATTCTCACACTGGTTTGGCTAAGACTTGAAAAAGCTAAATGTGGCCACATATAAACTTTCATACAGATATTGGCAGAAACACATTTAACCGCCTAAATATTTACCCTAATTACCATAAAATTATTATTCTCACACTGGTTTGGCTAAGACTTGAAAAAGCTAAATGTGGCCACATATAAACTTTCATACAGATATTGGCAGAAACACATTTAA
>NZ_MIIZ01000396.1:0-224 GCF_001743005.1 Shigella sp. FC1967
GGGAAACTTGCCTCGAGATGAGTCTTCCCTGTCACCTTGAGTGACCTAAAGGAACGTTTAAGACTAAGACGTTGATAGGCTGGGTGTGTAAGCGTAGCGATACGTTGAGCTAACCAGTACTAATGAACCGTGAGGCTTAACCTGACAACACCGAAGGTGTTTTGTCAGAGAGACGAAACGATGAAGTAAGCTTGTTTAAGATTGATATTACTGGTGACGAACCG
>NZ_MIIZ01000397.1:0-224 GCF_001743005.1 Shigella sp. FC1967
TTTGTCAGAGAGACGAAACGATGAAGTAAGCTTGTTTAAGATTGATATTACTGGTGACGAACCGTTAAAGGGTGAGTGACGAGTAATAAAACAGAATTTGCTTGGCGGCCATAGCGCAACGGTCCCACCTGATCCCATGCCGAACTCAGAAGTGAAACGTTGTAGGCGCCGATGGTAGTGTGGGGTCTCCCCATGTGAGAGTAGGGAACTGCCAGGCATTAAAT
>NZ_MIIZ01000398.1:0-223 GCF_001743005.1 Shigella sp. FC1967
AAGTTGCATTTAATACATGTAAATCTAATTGGGTTTATTGTACTAATCAGCGTAGGTATTAATATTGCTGGGATATCGGCTCCAGAAGCAGCAATAGCAACACCTGAACTTATCACTATTGCTCAAGTTGCATTTAATACATGTAAATCTAATTGGGTTTATTGTACTAATCAGCGTAGGTATTAATATTGCTGGGATATCGGCTCCAGAAGCAGCAATAGCA
>NZ_MIIZ01000399.1:0-9394 GCF_001743005.1 Shigella sp. FC1967
GTCAAAGTGTTAAGTGAAGATAGTACATTAAATTTACAAATTGGCGCGCATGATAAAGAGCAAATCAGTGTTGATTTGAAAAAAACGGATGCGACTACACTGGGTATTGATAAATTGGATTTATCAGCAAAAAGCCAAGTTGGTTCTAAAGCCACTGAAGTTGAAGTAACCATTGGTACAGCTCCTAATACAACAAAAGAAATGCAACAGTTTGATACTAAAGCGCTAGATGACAAAATTACAAATGGCACAATTAAAAGCTATGATATTTATTATGCAAAAGGTGCCGATGGTAAAGACGATAAATCAAAACTTATCGTACAAACTGTGGATGCAAAAGGCGTTGAAGGTTACTTCGATGCATCGGTAACCGCAGGTGCAGCAGGTGCTAAAGCAAAGATTGATGTTACAACAACAGCGGTAGCGGGTTTAGATATGCTCGCTGAAAAACCATTGAAAGCATTGGATGACGCACTGGCTCAAGTTGATAGCTTACGCAGTGCAATGGGTGCGGTGCAAAACCGTTTAGATTCAACCATTACCAATTTAGGTAATACTGTTAATAATTTGACTGCTTCACGTAGCCGTATTTTAGATGCAGACTATGCAACTGAAGTTTCCAATATGAGTAAAAACCCAAATTTTACAACAAGCGGGTACTTCAGTATTGGCACAAGCTAATCAAATGCCACAAAACGTATTATCACTGTTACGTTAAATTTAATCTTAAATAATCCTCAAATAACACCACTGCAATTTTTTGCAGTGGGTGTTTTATCATCAAAACAATCGTTTTCTTAATTAATCATTTATGAGTATTTTAACTTGTTGCCAAGAAGCTAAAATCTCACAAAATAAAATACTATGATTTATATGTTATTTTTTTATGAACAGAATGCATATTCAATTCATCGATTTCTTTTAATGAGCTAAATTATCAATTTAATTAACGGTTTTTCTAAGGATTAGTCGCCGATCATTTAAGGTAAAGTAGTTCTCGTAATGCAATGACAAATTAATTATCAATGAAAACCCGATTTTTACTGAAAATTTGGCATAGGTGAAAAAGAGGTGCTTTTGCTTCACTGTTCAGCCGATTGCTAAATCTATTTCGCCAGATAATGGTTTCCGGTCTTTTATCCAAAGGTGTCTTTTGTTGTGAGTGATTTGTATACCGCCGAAGGCGTGATGGACAAAAATAGCCTCTGGGAGCGATATGTCCCGTTGGTTCGCCATGAAGCATTACGATTACAGGTCAAGTTACCTGCGAGTGTTGAATTGGATGATCTTTTGCAAGCGGGTGGAATTGGGTTATTAAACGCCGTGGAGCGTTATGACTCAATGCAAGGCGCTGCCTTTACCACTTATGCTGTTCAACGTATCCGTGGCTCGATGCTGGATGAGCTACGCAGTCGAGATTGGGCGCCCCGCAGTGTGCGTCGCAATGCAAGAGAAGTGACTCATTCTATTCATCAACTCGAGCAGGATCTAGGACGACCACCATTAGAACAGGAAGTTGCTGATCATTTGCAGATTGAGTTAGCAGAATACCGGCAGATCCTATTGGATACGAATAACAGCCAATTGTTCTCTTATGACGAATGGCATGAAATTTACGGTGAAAGCTGTGAACCGTCTCAAGACGAAGATCATGATGACAACCCATTACAGATGTTATTAGAAAGTGATATTCGCCAAAGAGTCATAGACGCGATAGAATTGCTTCCCGAAAGGGAAAAAATGGTTCTTACTCTGTATTATCAGGAAGAACTTAATTTGAAAGAAATAGGCGCAGTGCTTAATGTCGGGGAATCCCGCGTGAGCCAGCTACACAGCCAAGCCATAAAAAGGCTGCGAGCACGCTTAAACCCAGAGAAATAGAAGTTTTGCTTATTTTTGTTTTTGTTTATTAAGACTACAACACAGGGCTTTATCTCTTATGTCTGTTTCAACACAAAAGAAACGGCCGCTAAGCCGTTACATTAAAGACTATAAACACAGCCAGACTCATTGTCTACATTGCCACAAGGCGCTTGATCGGATCTCTCTTGTATTCAATCGCCAAGTTATCAATAAAGAAGCCATTTCTGAAATGACAGATTTAATTGATGATGAAACGTGGGAAACGTTACAAGAGAAGTTTTCTGCGCTGTGTCGTTTTTGTAGTGAGATTTACTGTAATAGTGAAACTGACTACTTTGACATTATGTCTTTTAAGCAGTATTTGTTTGAACAAACGGAGATGAGCCACAGTACTGTTCGTGAGTATGTGGTTCGTTTACGTCGGCTCGATGAATTACTGACTTCAACTAATTTTCCACGTCAAGAGTTTACGACAGAGAAAATTCAGTCAGACTTGAGTAAAAAGCTCACTCCCTCTGCATTTAGTAACTACAATATTGCACTACGTAAGTACGAGCAATATCTCGATTGGTGCCAAGAGCCATCATCGATGAATAGCAATCACTAATTGCGCTCAAGAGAGACCTTAAAAGGAGTAGCCTAGCCTACTCCTTTTTCTTTGTCGTTTATAATCACCCGTTACCTGCCTTGATACTTTTCCTCTTATCTTAAAAAAGCGCTTTATTTATTCTTTAAGAAGAACACTCACACTGATCAAAGATAGATAAAAAAGCGCCCACAGTGGGGCGCAAGTTTCAGGTATTCATAAAGATATAATTAAATCAACTTCTAGGTTGACTTATGTGTAAGTATATTTACTAAACGAATTCACCGCGAATAATTAATATAAAAAAAAGTGAGAGTCATCACAGCATTCAAAAAATAACACTTTCGACGATATCTTTAGAAATAATAGAGTAACAAAAGAAAAAACCACCTTTAAGAAAACAAACTTTAAAGGTGGTCTCAAAGACAAGGAGAGAAAGAGAGGAGGGGAATTAACTAATCGTCATCAAGCTCGCATTACCTCCTGCGGCGGCTGTATTAATGCTTAATGCTCTTTCATGTAACAAACGCTCTAACAACAGACTTGTCTCACCGCGAGAAAATCCTTGAACAGAAATAATAGCCCCTTTACGTTGAGCAATTTTCTGGCAAGTTTCACGTAATTGATCACCATCACCATGGTAAATGACCGCATTGATTTTCAGTGAATCATCATTCCATTTTTCTGTCAGTGTAATGGCTTTTCTGACAATATCTGGTAACTCACGATATGTTTTTTGTGAGAACTGGCTATTAACGACAACAGCATGACAACCAGAAGCGAGAACCGCGGCAATTTGAGTGAATGCATCCTGTTCGTTATCAGAAATACACAGTACATCACCACAAGGGACTAATTGATACGTATTACGTTCACCCGTAGGACCCGGTAATACACGTAATGTTCCAGCTTGGGATGCAAGGGCATATTTCTCTAAAGCTTCATAATGTGATTTATCCGCTTTACTTGATAGCCATTCCATATACTTATGATAAGTCTGTAATAACGTATTACGAAGAGACGTATCTAGAGGAAGTGTCTCATCTTGGCGGGCGAGTGTTTGTGTTGCGGCATTGTCAGGGCGTTTAGATAATAAGCGATACAGATAAACTGGGCCACCTGCTTTGGGACCTGTACCGGATAATCCTTCACCACCAAAAGGTTGAACGCCCACAACAGCACCAACCATATTGCGGTTTACGTATAAATTTCCCACTTTGGCATTTGAGGCAACATAAGCAATCGTTTCATCGATACGTGTATGAACGCCCATTGTTAACCCATATCCTGTGGCATTAATCTCATCTAGTAGAGCAGGTAAATCTTGGCTTGCATAACGTACAACATGTAACACAGGACCAAAGATTTCTTTCTTCAATGAACTAACTTTATCTAACTCAATTAACGTCGGTTGAATGAAGGTGCTGTTATTTTCAACATGTTTTGATAGCTCATTGTGTGATGCTTGATAAATATCGAAGCCTGTTGTGCGCATAGATTGGATATGCTTTTCTATGCCTGATTTTGCTTCTTTATCAATAACAGGGCCAATATCTGTGGATAGCAAACTTGGATCACCCATTGTGGCTTGTGCCATCGCACCTTTAAGCATCTCGATAGTATGATCAGCCACTTCTTCTTGAATACATAACAGGCGTAAAGCCGAGCAGCGCTGACCCGCACTATCGTAAGCGGAGGCCATAACATCAGTCACCACTTGTTCTGTTAATGCAGATGAATCAACAATCATGGCATTTAAGCCACCCGTTTCTGCCACTAAAGGCACTGGATGACCTTCGTTATCTAAACGACCTGCTAAGGTCTTTTGTAAAATATGAGCAACATCTGTTGAACCTGTAAACATCACACCACGAACACGTTCATCAGCCACTAAACGTGCACCAATGGTTTCACCTTGCCCTGGTAGCAGTTGTAAAGCAAAAGAAGGGATACCAGCTTGATGGAAAAGTTCAACCGCTTTTGATGCAATTAAAGGTGTCTGCTCTGCAGGTTTTGCAAGCACCGTGTTACCCGCAGCTAAAGCCGCAGCAATTTGTCCGCTGAATATCGCTAATGGGAAGTTCCAAGGGCTGATACAAACCACAACGCCTAAAGGTCGATGTGTATTGTTATCAAAATCTTGAGCTACTTGGGCTGCATAATAATAGAGAAAATCAATGGCTTCACGAACTTCAGCGATCGCGTTGTTATAGGTTTTACCCGCTTCACGCACTAATATTCCCATAAGCGATCCCATTTGCTGTTCCATTAATTCCGCAGCACGGATCAAAAATGAAGCTCTTTGCGCTGGTGGGGTTGCAAACCAGATTTCGCCTTTTTCTTGAGCAAGGGTTAAGGCAAAATCGGCTTCGGCTTCTGTCGCTTCTCTTACTGTACCGACAACATCTGCATGATTGGCAGGGTTTAATACAGATTGGGGTTCTGGCATTTTTTCTGAAGAATTAAACGTATCACCTAATAAAGGTTCGCAATGTCTATTTTCAGTTGCTGATGTTAATAAAGCACTAGAAAGTGATGCCAAGCGATGTTCGTTTGACATATCAATGCCTGGCGAGTTTTTACGTTCATCACCATACAGTTTATTAGGAAGCGGAATTTTAGGGTGAGAAAGCCCAACTTGGCCTTCGGCTTGCGCCATTCTGTTCACTTCTTTGACGGGATCTGCCACCAATTCATCAAGAGAAATAGTGGTATCAGCAATTCTATTGACAAATGATGTGTTAGCCCCATTTTCAAGTAAGCGACGGACTAAATAGGCAAGTAATGTTTCATGAGTCCCTACTGGTGCATAAATACGACAAGGGCGACCTAATTTTCCGTCTGCTATTTTACCCACGACTTGAGCATAAAGTGGTTCACCCATACCGTGTAAACACTGGAACTCATATTGTCCAGGGTAATAGTTTTGACCTGCTAAATGATAAATTGCTGACAGTGTGTGTGCATTATGCGTGGCAAATTGTGGATAAATAAAATGAGGTGATGCGAGTAGTTTTTTTGCACATGCCAGATAAGAGACATCAGTATACACTTTACGAGTATAGACAGGATAGTCTTCAAGGCCATCAATTTGAGCGCGTTTTACTTCGCTATCCCAGTAGGCACCTTTCACTAAACGGATCATTAAGCGACGACGGCTACGGCGTGCTAAATCAATGACATAATCAATGACTAATGGACAACGCTTTTGGTAAGCTTGGATCACAAAGCCAATACCATTCCAGCCTGCTAATTCAGGTTCAAAACAGAGTTTTTCAAGTAAATCGAGTGAAATCTCAAGTCTATCGGCTTCTTCTGCATCAATATTAATGCCAATATCGTATTGTTTTGCTTGTAATGTTAATGAGAGTAGACGAGGGTAAAGCTCTGACATCACTCGCTCATATTGAGCTCGGCTATAACGAGGATGTAATGCTGAAAGCTTAATAGATATGCCTGGACCTTCATAAATACCACGACCATTCGAGGCTTTACCAATGGCATGAATGGCTTGTTGATAAGAAACTAAATAATCTTGTGCATCTTTTTCGGTTAATGCCGCTTCCCCTAACATGTCATAAGAGTAGCTAAAGCCTTTTTCTTCAAGTTTGCGTGCATTCGCGAGAGCTTGAGAAATAGTCTCACCCGTGACAAACTGCTCCCCCATTAAACGCATCGCCATATCAACACCTTTACGAACTAATGGTTCGCCACTTTTGGTGAGAATGCGATTTAAAGAGTTAGATAACTTTTCTTCATTATGTGTAGAAACTAATTTGCCTGTGAATAATAAGCCCCATGTCGCCGCATTCACAAACATCGATTGACTTTGTCCTAAGTGTGAACGCCAGTTTCCATGACTGATTTTATCGCGGATAAGTGCATCACGCGTGGCTTTATCTGGAATACGCAATAAAGCTTCTGCTAAACACATAAGAGCAACACCTTCTTGTGAAGAAAGTGAGAATTCCTGTAATAGACCTTGAACCAGTCCAGAACGTCCAATCCCATTTTTTTGTTGGCGTAATTTTTCAGCAATGGAATAGGCCAGTTTATGTGTTGCTTGGGCCTCATTTTCAGGTAAGGTCGCTTGTTGTAAGAGCATAGGTACAGCTTGTGTCTCAGGTGTACGATATGCAGAAGTAATTGCGGAGCGTAAAACAGACTGAGGATGAATATGCTCAGCAAATTCCAAGAAAGGCTGATAATAGGCAGTTAGCGTTTCTGTGCTTTCATCAATATCTTGCTCTGCAACTGTTGAGTGACCAAGATTAACCTGATCATTTTCAATTTGTTCTAGATAATTGAAAATAGCCTGTTTAATTAACCAATGCGATGTTCTGTCTAATTTCTGTGCGGCTTCTTTTAATCTATTGCGGGTTTCTTCATCAAGTCTAACACCCATTGTCGTGCTACTCATGCAGTGCTCCTCATATTCTATTTCTCATTCACAAGTACAGTTACCCGTTATTTTTATTAATATCATTCATGTTTGCAACTTTGTGCAACATTGTTAACAATTTATTTATAAATAATGTGAAAGTAGTCAGGTTTTATGGATGATTAAAAAAGAATTAATTTATTCACACAATATATTTGTATATAAATCAATAAATTGTGTTTATATTATTAATACTTACATTTATAATACACTCTCGAATTAAGACAAATAGTGTGAAGTCATATACAAAATTTAAACATTTAAACGTTAATTTCTTGTTAAATGCAGTTAACCTATTCTAGGATTGATGTGAATGCTTTATCTGTTGCTGTAAGAAATTATTTTAATTAAAAACTGAAAAGATCATTAATGCGCAACGAAGTGCAACGTTCCTGTACAAGTCAAAAGCATACCGATGATCGGAAACAGATTTATGGAGAACTGCAATTATGGCTCTAACTTCGCCAATGCTAATTACATTTACGATCTATATCTTGGGTATGCTTTTTATCGGCTACCTTGCTTATCGTTCAACAAAAAACTTTGATGATTATATTCTTGGTGGTCGGCGACTGGGCAGTGTAGTTACTGCGTTGTCAGCGGGTGCTTCAGATATGAGTGGTTGGTTATTAATGGGATTGCCAGGCGTGGTGTTTTTTGCTGGTATTTCAGAGAGTTGGATTGCTATTGGACTCTGCTTAGGTGCGTGGTTAAACTGGCGTTTAGTTGCAGGACGTTTACGTTTACAAACTGAAAAAAACAATAATGCACTAACATTACCCGATTATTTGACATCACGTTTTGATGATAAAAGTAAAATACTGCGTATCATTTCAGCATTAGTTATTCTTACCTTCTTTACTATTTATTGTGCATCAGGTGTGGTTGCTGGTGGAATGCTATTTGAATCTACGTTCCATATTCCTTATCACGAAGCGATGATTTATGGTGCACTTGCAACTATCGCATATACCTTTTTAGGGGGGTTTCTTGCTGTAAGTTGGACAGATACCGTTCAAGCGACGTTAATGATTTTTGCTCTGATCCTGACACCTATTATTGTTATATTCTCAGTGGGTGGCATTGATACTTCTATTGCTATTATTAAAGCAAAAGATCAATCTTATTTGGATATGTTTAAAGGGCTTGATTTTATCGCAATTGTTTCATTATTAGCATGGGGATTGGGCTATTTTGGGCAACCTCATATCCTTGCACGTTTTATGGCTGCTGATTCTAATCAAACCATTCGTAAAGCACGTCGTATTGGTATGACGTGGATGATCCTTTGTTTAGGTGGCACTGTTGCGGTTGGATTTTTTGGTATTGCTTACTTTGAAATGAATCCAGCACAAGCGGGTGCTGTAACAGCTAAAAATGAACGTATTTTTATGGAGCTGGCTTCACTGCTCTTTAATCCATGGATTGCAGGTATTCTGCTATCTGCCATTCTAGCTGCGGTAATGAGCACATTAAGCTGTCAATTATTAGTTTGTGCAAGTGCGTTAACTGAAGATTTATACAAACCATTTATTCGTAAAAGTGCAAGCCAAAAAGAGCTAGTTTGGGTAGGACGTGGCATGGTATTACTGGTTGCGATTATTGCCATCTTCTTAGCGCGTGATCCAAATAATAAGGTGCTTGATTTAGTGAGTAACGCGTGGGCAGGTTTTGGTGCTGCTTTTGGTCCAGTGATCCTCATTTCTGTCATGTGGAAACGTATGACTCGTAATGGTGCATTTGCTGGAATGTTGATTGGTGCTTTAACCGTGTTAGTGTGGATGCAATATAAATGGTTTGGGTTATATGAAATTATTCCTGGTTTTATCTTTGCCTCTATTGCTATCGTTGCCATTAGTTTAATGGGGAAAGAGCCAAGTAAAGAGAACCAACAACGTTTTGATGAAGCTGAAACTCAATATCGTAATACATAATAAAATAGAGAAAATGAGATAAATAAAAGACACTTTTATTTAATAAAGTGGTCTTTGTTATATAAACTCACCATCAATTTAAAAGGGAATATAATTTAAATTTTTAACACTCATAACTTATTCATAATATTCAAATTTATTATATACAATTGCAGTGCTGGTATCGATTATTGTGCCATTTTGTCTAACTTCACTTACCATATTCCATGTTAAGCAATTATTATATTTATCCCATTCTTGGCAAGTACCGTCATATCTCTTATATCATCATACATACTCGTAAATATTTGTATTTTATGTAAGATTTTACCGTCTTCGCCATAATTAAATTCTAACATAACTTCATCATTATCAATTGCTTTTAACAGGCGGCCTTCATTATCATAAGAATAATAAATGGTACTTCCCTGATTTTCAGCACTAGATTCAATAATGGTTTCAGATGCAATCTTACTGCCATCATAGAAAATTTCTGATAAATCAGTACCTATAAGTGATCCATCTCCATCATAGAAATGAGCAGTTTTATTTATTAGTTGGTTTTGATTATTTTTACCATACAGTTCATCA
>NZ_MIIZ01000400.1:0-223 GCF_001743005.1 Shigella sp. FC1967
AGATGTTGCTTCTATTGTTGTCGATGAAGACAAATGTACAATGGATGTTGCAGTTGAAAGCAGTAACCTTGCGCAGGCAATCGGCCGTAATGGTCAAAATGTTCGTCTAGCAGCACAGTTACTGAAAAAACATCGTGGTGATGACAAGTGGGAATTAAACGTCATGACTGCTGATGAATTAAATGCAAAACATCAGGCAGAAGCAAACGCAGCCATTGAAATA
>NZ_MIIZ01000401.1:0-223 GCF_001743005.1 Shigella sp. FC1967
GAGTTGCTCTCTATTCAAAAAGAGGCTCCCCCTCCTAACAGGAGATAGGACGCCCCTGCTAGGTTAAAAAATGGCGGCCACCCAAAATGGGCGACCGCGGTTTATTTACACACACTAGGCCGCAAAAGCAGTCAGTGACCGCTCCATCAGCTTAAACAGTGTGCGTTGCAGAGCTGCCGCATCGTCAATGACAATGTTCTTTTGGAACAGTCCTGACACTGCG
>NZ_MIIZ01000402.1:0-223 GCF_001743005.1 Shigella sp. FC1967
GAATGGCGTAATGATGGCCAGGCTGTCTCCACCCGAGACTCAGTGAAATTGAACTCGCTGTGAAGATGCAGTGTACCCGCGGCAAGACGGAAAGACCCCGTGAACCTTTACTATAGCTTGACACTGAACATTGAGCCTTGATGTGTAGGATAGGGTGGGAGACTATGAAGTGTGGACGCCAGTCTGCATGGAGTCAACCTTGAAATACCACCCTTTAACGTTT
>NZ_MIIZ01000403.1:0-223 GCF_001743005.1 Shigella sp. FC1967
GGGGCGGACTCAGCCATTACCTCCCCCGTGAAGGCAATTATCCTTTAACCCCCGCTCACGCGGGGGCAGACTAGATTGAACAGGGAAAAACAAACTCGCTTTAACTTTAACCCCCGCTCACGCGGGGGCAGACCCGTTGCGCTCGCCGTAAGTGACCTCAAGGTTCCTTTAACCCCCGCGCAAGCGGGGCAGACAACTGCGCGCCTCATTGGACACACTGGCG
>NZ_MIIZ01000404.1:0-223 GCF_001743005.1 Shigella sp. FC1967
TTTTGGCAAATTTCCCCCAAACTTGCCTCGCTCTTAATTATCTCTTTTTTCCTTTCCGGTTGTGCCAATGCGGGCTCTTGGGGTGCAAAACCAGAAAACTCCATCTTGGGAGCCGGGCTTCAGGGCTATAACCACACACAATTTGAAATTTCAGGTTTTTCAATTAATGAAGGTTACGGCAGTATTGGTGGCACGGTCTGTTGTGTGATGATCCCTGAAAAAT
>NZ_MIIZ01000405.1:0-222 GCF_001743005.1 Shigella sp. FC1967
GATATGCGCTGGCACAATGCTTGTCGAAATAACCGTAGAAGGGAAAAATCACCTTGAAGGACTTGGCCTGTTAAAGTTTGAATATTCAGTGAATGAGGATTATTTAGAGCATCCAGTTTAAAAGATATGCGCTGGCACAATGCTTGTCGAAATAACCGTAGAAGGGAAAAATCACCTTGAAGGACTTGGCCTGTTAAAGTTTGAATATTCAGTGAATGAGGA
>NZ_MIIZ01000406.1:0-222 GCF_001743005.1 Shigella sp. FC1967
TTACATCTTCCGCGCGGCCGACTCGACCAGTGAGCTATTACGCTTTCTTTAAATGATGGCTGTACTTCTAAGCCAACATCCTGGCTGTCTGAGCCTTCCCACTTCGTTTCCCACTTAACCATCGACTTTGGGACCTTTAGCTGGCGGTCTGGGTTGTTTCCCTCTTCACGACGGACGTTAGCACCCGCCGTGTGTCTCCCGTGATAACATTCTTCGGTATTC
>NZ_MIIZ01000407.1:0-222 GCF_001743005.1 Shigella sp. FC1967
AAGGTGATACCGCGATTGATACCCAGGCATTGCCGGTTAGGGTTCTCATCCGTGATCAGTACAAACCTGATGGTGACTATGACGCCAACACGATGGGGGCGTGGAAAGTACGCCTGATCCAACAAAAGGCCTACAACGAGACGGTTGCTCTCACTGATTATGCGGAAGCATCGAACGGTGAAGCTCAGTTCTCAGTAGACCTGTCTGGTGTGGATACTTCCT
>NZ_MIIZ01000408.1:0-222 GCF_001743005.1 Shigella sp. FC1967
CCCCGAAAGCTATTTAGGTAGCGCCTCGTGAACTCATCTTCGGGGGTAGAGCACTGTTTCGACTAGGGGTCATCCCGACTTACCAACTCGATGCAAACTGCGAATACCGAAGAATGTTATCACGGGAGACACACGGCGGGTGCTAACGTCCGTCGTGAAGAGGGAAACAACCCAGACCGCCAGCTAAGGTCCCAAAGTCATGGTTAAGTGGGAAACGAAGTG
>NZ_MIIZ01000409.1:0-222 GCF_001743005.1 Shigella sp. FC1967
TGTTAATCGCTCTAAACGGCCACGAATACTGCCATCGATGACGAGGTCACCAGCGCGTATAATCATGCCTGCGATAACAGACTTATCAATTTTGCAATTCAGCTTCACTTTGCGTGATAGACGTTTTTCCATCGCTGCAGAAATGTTAGCTAGCTGCTGTTTAGTTAGCTCAATGGCAGAAGTTACTTCAACGTCAACCGTTGACTCTAGTACTGCGCGCAA
>NZ_MIIZ01000410.1:0-9274 GCF_001743005.1 Shigella sp. FC1967
AAAAATAACCTTGCTCAAGGTAAACAAGTCACTGCTTATGGTGAAGTGAAACGAGGAAGTCGGGGCCCAGAAATTATTCATCCTGAATACAAAATCAAAGTAGCTGGCTCTGAAGTTAAACTGCAAGAAACACTCACGCCCATCTATTCAACAACAGAAGGCTTGCGCCAAGCATCACTACGTAAATTAATAGAGCAAGCATTAGAATTACTTGATACCTGTGCTATTCATGAACTATTACCCGATCAGTTTATTCACGGTTTACCCCCGCTAGCCACCGCATTACGTACACTGCATAATCCGCCACCAGATATCGCTTTTGCAGAGCTTGAAAAAGGACAGCATCCTGCGCAAAAAAGACTCATTATTGAAGAGTTACTTGCCCACAATCTAGGTATGCTTAATGCAAGAGCTGGCGCACAATCTTATCGTGCAGAACCATTGTTTATGCCAAATACGTCAACATTACGTCAGCAATTTCTCGCATCGCTCCCTTTTACGCCTACGAATGCACAACAACGTGTCGTCAATGAGATAGAAGCCGATTTAGAAAAAGACTATCCAATGATGCGATTAATCCAAGGAGATGTAGGTTCAGGTAAAACGTTAGTTGCAGCGTTAAGCGCATTACGTGCCATTGCTAATGGCAAGCAGGTGGCTTTAATGGCACCAACAGAGTTATTGGCAGAGCAACATGCATTAACCTTTAAAAAATGGTTTGAACCTTTTGATATCCAAGTAGGTTGCTAGCCGGAAAACAGAAAGGGAAAGCGCGCGAAACACAACAAAACGCCATTGCGAATGGTGAAGTATCGATCATTATTGGAACGCATGCTATTTTCCAAGAACAAGTTAAATTTCACTCCCTAGCCTTAGTGATTATTGATGAGCAACACCGATTTGGTGTTCATCAACGTCTCGCATTATGGAAAAAGGGTGAAGAGCAAGGCTTTCATCCCCATCAATTAGTCATGACAGCAACGCCGATCCCGAGAACATTAGCGATGACGGCCTACGCGGATATGGACACCTCTATTATCGACGAATTACCACCGGGTCGAACACCAGTGACCACGGTCGCTATCCCTGATACTCGCCGTAATGACATTATTGAACGCATCAAGCTAGCGTGCACAGAAGAAAAGCGACAAGCCTATTGGGTATGTACCTTAATTGAAGATTCTGATGTTCTTGAAGCACAAGCCGCCCAAGTTATCTATGATGAACTGACCATTGCACTCCCTGAAATCAACGTGGGATTGGTGCACGGGCGAATGAAACCTGCAGAGAAACAGGCCGTCATGACCGCCTTTAAAGAAAATGCGCTTCAACTTTTAGTTGCAACAACCGTAATTGAAGTCGGTGTTGACGTACCTAATGCAAGTTTAATGATCATTGATAACCCAGAACGACTGGGACTCGCACAGTTACACCAATTACGTGGACGTGTAGGCCGAGGCGCAATCGCCTCTCATTGTGTCTTGCTATATAAAACACCACTCACACAAACAGCACGTTTGCGATTGCAGGTATTAAGAGATAGCAATGACGGTTTTGTGATTGCACAAAAAGATCTCGAAATCCGTGGCCCTGGTGAACTTTTAGGTACTAAGCAAACAGGTAATGCACAATTTAAAGTCGCTGATTTGTTACGCGACCAAGGGCTTATTCCTGAGGTTCAGCGCATTGCTCGTTATCTGCATCAACACTATCCTAAACATTCTCAAGCCTTAATCGAACGCTGGCTACCTGCTAAGACACAATACAGCCAAGCTTAAGGTGATTCTTTTGTATGGCTTAGCGTGCGTTTAAACTCGCTTTGGGCTGATCTTGAAATATTCGTAAATTTAATACCGCATAGCAAAACACCTCAATGCTGATATTCAACATTGAGGTGCTCTTTAACGTTTTGACGCTATTTTAATTTATAGCAACCAAACTACCCTGCAACGATTGGCGTAAAAAACGGTAGCATTAGATACAGTTTAATCACTATTGCATTCACAATATCAATAAAGAATGCACCAACCATAGGCACGACTAAGAACGCAAGATGAGACGGTCCAAAACGGTCTGTTACCGCTTGCATATTCGCAATCGCCGTTGGTGTTGCGCCTAAACCAAAACCACAGTGACCTGCTGCTAAAATCGCGGCATCGTAGTTTTTACCCATGACACGGAAAGTCACAAAAATAGCATACAGCGCCATTACACCGGCTTGAACTCCAAGGATAACCAGCATTGGTATCGCCAGTGATGCAAGCTCCCATAATTTCAAGCTCATTAATGCCATCGCTAAGAATAACGATAAACTCACGTTACCTAAGACTGACACCGCTCTATCAAAAACACGGTAGAACCCAAGCATTGAAAGGCTATTACTTAAAATCACACCAATAAATAGAACACACACAAAGGTTGGTAGTGAGAATGCAGTACCTTCTAACAATTGGGAAAGGAACGTACCTGCCATTAAACAGATAGAGATCATCGCAATCGTTTCTAATAAAACCATTGAAGTGATCATTCGACCTGTTGTCGGCTTCTCAAATGCGGTTGGCATTTCATGGTCATCGGCGCCTAATCCCGGTGTCGGGATATTTTTGATTAAGTAGCGTGCAACTGGACCACCAATCAATCCACCTAAAACTAAGCCAAAAGTAGCACAAGCCATTGCCACTTCAGATGCGCTCATAAAACCATAATTTTCAACAAAGGTTTTACCCCAAGCGGCACCCGTACCATGACCACCCGATAAGGTAATCGAACCGGCCAGTAGCCCCATTAAAGGATCCAGACCTAACATTTCTGCTAATGCAATACCGACGGTATTTTGTACTAACAACAATCCCACAACAACAAAGACGAAAATAAAAAGTGCTTTTCCTCCCGCTTTTAAACTTGCGAGGTTTGCGTTTAAACCAATTGTTGCAAAGAAGGCCAGCATTAATGGATCTTTAAGTGAAAGATCAAAACTCACTTCCCAATCCATAAAAGATTTGAATGCTAATAGAATAACTGCAACAAGTAGCCCACCTGCAACGGGTTCTGGGATCGTATACCGTTCTAAAAAAGGAACAGATTTCACTAATTTACGTCCGATCAAGAGAACCAAAGTGGCCGCAACCAGCGTGCCATAAACATCAAGATGATACATTTATGTACCCCGTCTTATTTGTTAATTTTATATAAAAATACTACGACGCTAAGTTCATCCATAAACAACGCCAAAAGCAGGTATCCCCGATTAGAAAAAAAAAATGGAGACAAACACAAGTTAAAACATATAAAAATGTGAGCGCCTCTTAAGCATTTTGATAACATCATTTTCGCGCAAACGATTGCTTTTGTGGCACAGATCATTAAAATACTGTTTTTGTCGAATAAGAAATTCACACCATGGTTACTTCAGAAAATCAAAATTTGCCTAAAAAATAGTGACGTTTCAATTAAAAAAAATAGCGAACTTCTTTTTGCTTTAGAAGAGAAACCGCCATTACCTCAAACACTTTTTGCTGCTTGCCAACACCTTTTAGCTATGTTTGTCGCGGTTATCACACCTGCGATCCTTATTTGCCAAGCATTAGGATTACCTGCACACGATACTCAACGTATTATCAGTATGTCTTTATTTGCATCAGGTATTGCTTCTCTTATTCAAATTCGAGCATGGGGTCCAATAGGTTCAGGATTGTTATCAATCCAAGGAACAAGCTTTAACTTTGTTGCTCCACTTATTATGGGGGGATTAGCACTTAAAAATGGTGGAGCCGATATTCCAACAATGATGGCAGCCCTGTTTGGGACATTAATGGTTGCCTCATTAACCGAAATCATCCTTTCTCGTGTACTTCACTTAGCAAGACGTATTATTACACCGCTGGTTTCAGGTGTCGTCGTGATGATAATCGGTCTCTCTTTAATCCAAGTTGGATTAACCTCTATTGGTGGTGGTTATGCAGCCATCGAAAATAATACCTTTGGTTCACCACAAAACCTGTTATTAGCAGGCTCTGTTCTTATTGTTATTATTCTACTTAATCGACAAAAAAACCCTTATTTACGCGTTGCTTCTTTGGTCATTGCAATGGCAGTGGGCTATGTTCTTGCTTGGGCTTTAGATATGTTACCCACACCTGCAGAACATCAAGAAACTCCGCTTATGACTATTCCTGAGCCGTTTTATTATGGGCTGTCATTTGATTGGCATTTGCTTATTCCTTTAATGCTGGTATTTATGATCACATCACTCGAAACGATAGGAGATATTACAGCAACTTCTGACGTTTCAGAGCAACCTGTCAGTGGCCCTTTGTATATGAAACGAATTAAAGGAGGCGTCTTAGCGAATGGAATTAACTCCATGGTTTCGGCATTTTTCAATACCTTCCCAAATTCTTGTTTTGGTCAAAATAATGGCGTTATTCAATTAACAGGCGTTGCAAGTCGCTATGTAGGTTATGTTGTTGCCGCAATGCTCATTATCTTAGGCTTATTTCCATTCGTTGCAGAATTTGTGCAAAAAATTCCTGAACCCGTATTAGGTGGAGCCACATTAGTCATGTTTGGTACGATAGCGGCATCGGGTGTACGCATTGTTTCTAAAGAAGCACTCAACCGCCGAGCCATCATGATCCTTGCGATTTCACTTGCGGTAGGGCTGGGCGTTTCACAGCAACCTCAAATATTGCAGTTTGCACCTGATTGGCTAAAAACATTGCTGTCATCGGGTATTGCTGCAGGTGGTTTAACAGCCATTATTTTAAACCTGATTTTTCCGCCAGAAAAATAATCATTAATTAGTTACAAAATAATAAAGCACTATTTTCATCATCAAAAAATAGCGCTTTATTTATTACCTGCAGATCAATGGCGTTTTTATAAAAGCACTTTCCGTTTGATTACAGTAAATAATATTCATCTTTTATTGAAACTCAAAAAAAAAAATAAGATGACAACAACTTTTAATCTAATTAAAAAATCCTGCACTCGAATACTTAAAAAAAGCACGCATCTACTCAAGACTTTCACATACAAACTATTGGGCAATTTTTTTACTTATCTCAAAGATTCCATTCTTTCATTGTTTAATAGTGATCATAAATTTACTCATTTAGGAAATAAATCTATTGCTGAATTTAATTTAGAACATATTCAACAAGACTTAAATGAGTTTTTAAAAAATCCTTCCCTTAATAATTCTGAAGATAAAAACAAAAAGGAATATCTAAACTATACGTTTCAATATTCATCAAAAACAAGCGGGTATTCTCCCTAATTTTTACGATATTTATCACTCAGGTAGCATTGATCCTAATGAATTAATTTCCCAACTTATTAACTATGGTAATAAATTAAAAACCGGAGAATTAAATGATAGAGAGCAAAGCCATAAAAAACATTATAGAAACAATATTGGGTAATATTAAAGCCAATTTACTAGAGAGCAGTAATTCACTCACCAAAGACTTGGTAAACAAGATATCCCTTATCTCAAATAAATAAGCAGTTAAATGATCTTGTTTTATAGAGTGATGAATACTTGAGCATCACCGAGTTTTCAGGCATAACTGTATAATGTTTTGATGGAGTATAAAACAGGAGACAGGTTATGCGCTGGCTGATGAAAAGTTTGGTATCTCTGATACTTATCGTTATTTTATTTATTATTATCATTTATGCTTTTATTCAGACTCAGTGGGGCGCACAAAAAACCAGTGAATGGCTGACACAATACACCGACTATGATATTCGCTTCTCTGGTATTGAGCATGATCTTATGCAACCCGAGCAAGTCATTGTTCATGATCTCCTCATTAATCCTAAGCAAGATAAAGCGATAGTATCGGCAAAATCAGCACAAATTAGATTGAATTGGCAATTTTTTACTACTCCATCTCATCTACAAAAAATCACATTAGAAAATGGCAATATTGATTTTACCAACAAAACACCTTCAATACCGTTAAGCGCCGACATCTTACAATTTAAAAATATGGCGCTACGTAGTGAAAAAGCAGATTTTTCTTTTGATGCCAAGAAAATAACGGGCGGGATCACACCCTGGCTCCCAACATCAACCGACTTAATTGGAGCCGGTCATTTCTAGTTTTCCATTGCTAGTGGCATGATAAATAATAATGAATTCAGTAATTTTATTATTTCTGGACAATATCAACCCAATAATATTCAAATAGAAAAATTAGGTACTCGCCTACTGAATGGCTCACTATCTTTAAGTGGACAATATCAAGACAATCAATGGAAGTTTGATGAAGTTTATATGAATGGCTTGCGCTGGCAATCCTCACAAACCTTTGACGAATTAATTCAATCTCTCTCTGAATATCCTCGTGTTAGCATAAAAACACTCAATATCGTTGATTTGACTGCTGAAGGGAAACAGTGGGCAATAAGTGGTTTTGATGGGCAATTTGCTCAATTGAATTGGGATAACGCGCTTTCATTTACCACTGGTGAACTCAATACAGATGATATTGTTTTTCAAAATGAACACGTTACTGATCTTATTGCAAAACTCAACCAACAGAACAATCAACTCAATCTAGATAACCTCAGTCTACGCTATGAAAAAGGTTTAATTAAACTTGCCGGTCATTGGAATAAAGACAATAAAACCATCACAATCCAAGACGCCACACTATCAGGTTTTTTATATACGTTACCTGAAAATTGGCTCACTTTTTTTAGCTCAACCAATAGATAACAAAAGCAATATTCAAAATATCACTATCGAACAGTTATCTATCAATCAATCTATCTTGATTGATATCACGCCAGAATTTCCATTCCAATTCACCAATTTAACAGGAAAATTGCAAAATTTAATGGTTGCAAAAGAAGGTGAATGGGGATTATGGCAAGGTTCAGCCGTATTAAATGCCGATAGCGGTACATTAAATCGTATTGAATTACGTCGTCCTGATTTAAACATTGTCACTCAACACGATAATGCTATTGTTGAGCAATATTCAGCATTTATTGGTAATGGCATTGTTCGAGGTTCAGCCGCTTTAGTGCAATCTAACCAGCAGCGCCAATTTTCACTTATTGCTAATGGTCTCAATGTCCCTTTATCAACGCTATATACATTAGGTTTAAAAACAACCTACTCTGATGAAATAGGCCAATTCACATTAAAATTGAAAGGTGATTTACGTTCAAAACCAGTCATATCAACACTGAATGGCACATTAACTGGCAATAAAGGTGAACAACAAATACTCAACGCAGTGATACAAAATGGTGAGATAATTAATCACCTATAATATTGATTTTTTCGCAGGAGCACGGATTGCTCCCTTTATAAAAAGCGTTACAATGCGCTATTGCCCTTTTCTTTATTGTGGAGTTTTCATGTCTGACGAAGATTTTTCCCCTGAAAAAATATCTTTAAATGTATTTCAACAATCTCCTTTAACTGCACTTGAAGATAACAGCACACTGCTTGTGTGTGATGATAACAAAACTCCGTTGTTCTATTGCCTTTCCAAAGAAGACTATGATGCATTAATTGAGCGAGTTATGGATGCCGAACTTGCAGCGATCGTACTTGAACGTCGCCAAAATAAATTAGATGAGCTTAATTTAGACTAATTTTATCGATGCAATCATTCGTCTTAAAGAGAACAAATAAAAAACACCCTTCCAGGTGTTTTTTTGTTTTTATCGCATTTTCACAGATAAAATTAACGTCTTTTCTTTTTACGACCAGGCTGAACAAAACGCTTACGAGAATTATTTTCCGTTTCTTTGGTTTTTGTTTGAGGAATATGGATACCTAATGCTTTCGCATTACTACTGATTTGTTTTTTCGGTTTATTTTGCTTTGGTTTTGGTGGCGCTTCAGAAGTCGATTTTTCAATTGCTTCAAATAGAGTAATGAGTTCATCATCGGTCAGATCACGCCATTCACCAACAGGTAATCCAGACAAACTAACATTCATAATGCGAATACGTTCAAGCTTAGTGACTTCATAACCAAAATATTCACACATACGACGTATTTGGCGATTTAATCCTTGAACTAAAGTAATACGAAACACCATCGGTGCTTCTTTCTTAACCTTACATTTTTTGGTTTTTTGTCCCATGATAGGAACACCCGCACCCATTCCATGAATAAATTCATCGGTGATCGGCTTGTTCACTGTCACAAGGTACTCTTTTTCATGATCATTACCTGCACGTAAGATTTTATTGACTAAATCACCGTGGTTGGTCAGGAAAATCAATCCTTGGGAATCTTTATCTAAACGCCCAATGGGAAAAATACGGGTACTGTGGTTAACATAGTCAACAATATTATCTTTTTCGCCATCATCTGTGGTGCTAACAATGCCCACTGGTTTATTCAGCGCAATCAAAACTAACTCAGAGTTATCCTGCGCTTCAATCAATCGCCCATTGACTTTGACTTCATCGCCAGCAAAGACTTGATCGCCAATACTGGCGCGCTTGCCATTAATAAGGACAAGTCCTTGCTCAATATAACGGTCAGCCTCACGACGTGAGCAGATCCCGCTTTCACTGATATATTTATTAAGACGAGTAGATAAATTGGTGTCCATGCTTCCCTCCGTAAACTGCGAAATATACATCAATTGGATAGCGATAGAAACTCTATAACACCGGCATTCAAGAATAGATTTTTTTATACTCTATTTTTTTTAATAAAAAAAATGCAGAAAAATAGAAAAAGGTAACCCAAAAAGAAAAAGAGTGATTTTCCTTTAAGTTACTTTAAAGATGGATAGCTAAATTAGCACTGCTTATTTTGTGAAGGTAAAACAATATAAGTTCCACTAAAAACAGCACCGATACCTTCATCACCACAAATATCAACATCCAGTTTAATTCGAGCCTTACTTCCTTTCGCTAATCGCCCTAAATCTCCACTTAAATTTTCCATATCCGCAACAGCAGCGGGACGCCCTGATACAGGTTTGCGATAACGAATATGCGCATCCACCAGCACAATATCACCTTGCAACTTATGTTCTTGCATTAATAACCAAATCAATCCCCAACCGGTTAAAGTGGCGAGTGAAAATTGGCTACCTGCAAAAATAGTGTGGTGAGGGTTTTGGTTTCCCGCTTCTGGGATAGTGGTATAAAAACGAGTTCCCGTATATTGAGTAATACGTAACCCCATTTTCTCACTTAAAGGAATATGTTGGTGCCACTGTTTTTGTAATTCAGCACACCAATCTGGTCGATGAAGAATATCATCCAGAGACTCAATACTTTTTTT
>NZ_MIIZ01000411.1:0-222 GCF_001743005.1 Shigella sp. FC1967
AAACGTTAAAGGGTGGTATTTCAAGGTTGACTCCATGCAGACTGGCGTCCACACTTCATAGTCTCCCACCTATCCTACACATCAAGGCTCAATGTTCAGTGTCAAGCTATAGTAAAGGTTCACGGGGTCTTTCCGTCTTGCCGCGGGTACACTGCATCTTCACAGCGAGTTCAATTTCACTGAGTCTCGGGTGGAGACAGCCTGGCCATCATTACGCCATTC
>NZ_MIIZ01000412.1:0-221 GCF_001743005.1 Shigella sp. FC1967
CCATAGGTTGATGGATATCGCCACCATAGATAAGCAATGTGCCGTTACTTTCTTGCCAGATCTCCGTTGTTAGGTTGGGAGTGAGTTTTTCGATAGCAATGGGAGTGCCGATAAGGAGTATACCATAGGTTGATGGATATCGCCACCATAGATAAGCAATGTGCCGTTACTTTCTTGCCAGATCTCCGTTGTTAGGTTGGGAGTGAGTTTTTCGATAGCAA
>NZ_MIIZ01000413.1:0-221 GCF_001743005.1 Shigella sp. FC1967
AGGCGAGATCACATGTATAGATGACCCGACTGATGCTACTGGCTGCACAGTCATCAATGGGATCAAAGTTTGCGAATCTCAACTCAAGCCGTCACCTTTGCCTGGTATTCCAAAACTATGCAAAAAGGTTCGAGTTAAAGCTGACTATGACTTCTATAAGGGGCAAATGGACTGCTGGACAGACCCTCAAGGTGAAACGCACTGTCCGGTAAACACGGGCG
>NZ_MIIZ01000414.1:0-221 GCF_001743005.1 Shigella sp. FC1967
AACGACACCAGCTCAGGCTTTTGCAGATCCCGGCTGTAGGCCTCAGCTATCATCCTGTTCAGTTCTTGAGCGTCCATTTATCCCCCTTAACAGTTTTTTTCAAATTCTTCCTCAAACATCGTTTTTTAATGTGTTTCGTATCTCTTCATCCTGGATGTCATTGACATCAAAGCTGGTAGCGACAGCCTCACTTCCAATACCACAGAGAACGTAACCCCGGC
>NZ_MIIZ01000415.1:0-220 GCF_001743005.1 Shigella sp. FC1967
AACTTGCAGGATCGCGGCGAAACGTCGGCATTCATTTCAGCAGTACTTTTCCTGAATTATAATCAATAAGAATATAAGATTCGGCTTCGATACTAGGAATAGCTGGTCATCATCTTGGTTAAACTTGCAGGATCGCGGCGAAACGTCGGCATTCATTTCAGCAGTACTTTTCCTGAATTATAATCAATAAGAATATAAGATTCGGCTTCGATACTAGGAA
>NZ_MIIZ01000416.1:0-220 GCF_001743005.1 Shigella sp. FC1967
CCAAAGCCAAATTGCTACTTCAAACGTTAGCGATAAAAGCAACACAAGGTGATGCTCGTTTAGACAATACACGAGTTGATACCCATAAAGTTGATGTTACGGCAAAACAGGTCGATTTAAGCCAAAGCCAAATTGCTACTTCAAACGTTAGCGATAAAAGCAACACAAGGTGATGCTCGTTTAGACAATACACGAGTTGATACCCATAAAGTTGATGTTA
>NZ_MIIZ01000417.1:0-220 GCF_001743005.1 Shigella sp. FC1967
GGTTCAATCACTAATTCGCCCTTATTGGTATCTAATGTTAATTTTTGGGGATTCAGTTGACTTTTAATACCGCAGAACCTAAATTAACTAACATAGGTAAGCGCATTTCAGCCGCGATAATGGTTCAATCACTAATTCGCCCTTATTGGTATCTAATGTTAATTTTTGGGGATTCAGTTGACTTTTAATACCGCAGAACCTAAATTAACTAACATAGGTA
>NZ_MIIZ01000418.1:0-220 GCF_001743005.1 Shigella sp. FC1967
CTGCGTCATGCTTCCCTTCTTGGCGTAGCAACAAGGCCCACCATGCCCACTCACTTTGTCTTGAGCGAGCAGACTTCATATCGCTAAAAGTAAAGGGGGAGGCGTTCTCCTTGACTTTTGTTTTTTTTTGCCGATGATTTCCGAAATATCACAAGTGTGTATGGACTTGACCGCGTTCACTGCGTCCATTAAGCGCGAATGGCGTATAGCGACGCGATCA
>NZ_MIIZ01000419.1:0-220 GCF_001743005.1 Shigella sp. FC1967
CCCGTTCGTGTACACCTGCAAGCTGTATTCGGGCTTTACGGCGATTAGCACTCCCTTTTTGCTTGCGAGATAAGGCTTTTTGTTTTCGACGGAGGTTACGGCTGGCATTGATAAGGTGGCACGGATTAGCAATCTTATTGCCGTCTGATTTGATGGCGTAATGACTCAGCCCCACATCAAGCCCCGTGATATTTGATATCAATGTTGGCTTTGCCGGTGC
>NZ_MIIZ01000420.1:0-219 GCF_001743005.1 Shigella sp. FC1967
ATGTTTTATGCAGTAACTTGGGGATGAATTGGAGACGGTAAAAGACTTCAGAGGGGGACTTCACCTTTTTGAGGGGGAGTAATGAGTTTTATTGTGTGCGAGCTTTTTAGTAGAGAAAGGATGTTTTATGCAGTAACTTGGGGATGAATTGGAGACGGTAAAAGACTTCAGAGGGGGACTTCACCTTTTTGAGGGGGAGTAATGAGTTTTATTGTGTGC
>NZ_MIIZ01000421.1:0-9274 GCF_001743005.1 Shigella sp. FC1967
GGGTAATTTATGGATTTTTTAATACAACTCGCCATTATATTAGTGTGTCTATTTTATGGAGCTAGGAAGGGAGGAATTGCATTAGGTCTATTAGGCGGTGTAGGTCTGGTTATTTTAGTTTTTATTTTTAACCTGCCTCCAGGAAAACCACCTGTTGATGTAATGTTAGTTATTATTGCCGTTGTTTCTGCCTCAGCGACATTACAAGCATCTGGTGGATTAGATGTTATGTTGCAGATAGCAGAAAAATTATTACGTAAAAATCCAAAATATATTTCTATTGTTGCGCCACTCGTAACTTGTACTCTTACAATATTATGTGGTACTGGGCATGTTGTTTATACCATATTGCCTATTATTTATGATGTGTCGATTAAAAATAATATTCGCCCTGAAAGACCTATGGCAGCAAGTACAATCGGCTCTCAAATGGGGATTATTGCTAGCCCTGTTTCCGTTGCTGTTGTGACATTAGTCGCAATGCTCGGTGGTGTGACTTTTAATGGTAAACACCTTGAGTTCCTAGATTTATTGGCAATTACTATTCCTTCTACTTTTATTGGTATTTTAGCTATTGGTATTTTTAGCTGGTTTCGAGGGAAAGATTTAGATAAAGACCAACGCTTCCAAGAATTTGTTTCAGTTCCTGAAAATCATGATTATGTTTATGGTGATACAGCAACACTTCTAGATAAAAAGCTACCGATGAAAAACTGGGTAGCAATGTGGATTTTCTTAGGTGCAATTGCTGTTGTTGCAATATTAGGTGCCTTTTCTGAAATACGCCCTGTTTTTAATGGTAAACCATTATCTATGGTGCTTGTTATTCAGATGTTTATGTTATTAGCTGGCGCATCAATTATTATTATTTGTAAAACCAATCCTTCTCTTATTTCTAAAAATGAAGTGTTCCGTTCAGGGATGATAGCAATTGTTGCTGTATATGGTATTGCTTGGATGGCAGAGACAATGTTCTCTGCACATATGAAAGAAATAGAAGCAGCATTGGGGCAATTAGTTCGGGAATACCCTTGGGCTTATGCGGTTGTATTATTGTTAGTATCTAAATTTGTGAATTCACAAGCAGCTGCTTTAGCCGCTATTGTTCCTTTAGCATTGGGGATTGGTGTTGATCCTGCTTATATTATTGCGTCGGCACCCGCTTGTTATGGTTATTATATTCTACCAACTTACCCTAGTGACTTAGCCGCAATTCAATTTGACCGTTCTGGTACAACTCGAATAGGGCGTTTTGTCATTAACCACAGCTTTATTCTACCGGGATTAATTGGTGTTACCGTTTCTTGTGTCTTTGGTTGGGTATTTGCAGCGATGTATGGTTTCTTATAATTCATTTTAAAATAAAAACAAAAAAGAAAAGCCGGATAGTTATATGCTATCTGGCTTTTCTTTTTGAGTGAGGTTATTTCACTTCAACAGGAACAACATTTTCTGAAGGATAACAACCTAGGATTTTTAATGAACGTGTAGTTTGTGATAAATCGTGTAAGGCTTTTTGCATATTGATATCACGTAAATTTGCTTGAACATCAATATAAAACATCTCTTCCCAAGGCGTGCCATTAATAGGACGAGACTCAAGTTTGGTCATAATAATATCGTATTTTTTTAAAATCATTAATGCATCGACTAATGCACCCGCTTGTTGCCCTGTTGCCATTAAGAAGGTTGTTTTCGCGGGCACTTGCTCTGAAACATCAATAGCTTTTCGTGCAATAACAATAAAGCGTGTTACGTTTATTTGTTGGTTTGCTAAATTGCTAGCCAAAGGTTTTAAACCATAAAGAGAGCCTCCCGCTTCACTCCCAATAGCAGCAACATGTGGTGATTGTGCAAGAGCTACTTTTTCCATTGCAGCCGCTGTACTTTCGCAGTATTCGATTTTCCAGTGTGGATACTGATTTAAATAATGGCTACATTGCTGGAAAGGTTGAGGGTGACTATAAATAGTTTGTAACTCTTCTGTGCGGGTATCAACACTTGTTAAAAGGGCATGATTAATAGGAATGCGAATTTCTCCAACAATAGAGATTGATGTTGTTTGCAGTAAATCGTAAACATCATTAATGGCACCAGAACTGGTATTTTCAATTGGAAGCAAACCGTAATCAGCTTGACCTGTATCAACAAGTGTAAAAATGTCGTCAAACTTCTGACAAGTGCAATCAATGAAGGTATCAAAATGGCGAGCGGCATATTGACGAGCCGCAATATGTGAATAAGAGCCTTTAGGTCCTAAATAAGCAATTCTGGCCGATGCATTGGGTGTCGCATTAAGGTGTTGTTGTAGAATGGCTTGTTGAGTTAATACGGAGTCTTCAATGATCATTTGAAAAATACGACTAATATAAAAACCATCTAGCCCAACGTTTTTTTCCTTTCTCAATTAATAAATCAAGTAGTTCACGCTCACGATTTTTATCTCTAATAGGGCGATGTGTATTCAATTTAAATTGAGCAACATCAGCAGATAATTGACGTCTGTTTGCTAACAATGTTAGTAATTCTGAATCTAACGTTGTGATTTTATCTCTGATTGCTAATAAATCGAGTTTTTCCATGTTTAAGCCCTATACCGTTATGTCATACCATCATAAATAAAAAAGCCTCCAATTTGGAGGCTATTGTCGTTCTTACTTTTCTTTCTGAAATGACTAAGCCTCTTAATGAAAGAGTAGAAAGAAAAAGAAGAAAGGCAAATGTGAATATTTGTTCATTATATTGATTGGTCAATATTTAACATATCTCTATCAAACATGATGATGTGAAAGGAGTCAAGAAAAATACAATAAAAAGCGCATCACAAGGATGCGCAGAGGCGTTTTGAGTCAGTGATTTATTCTAATTTTTAATCTTGTTTTACTATTTATATTTCATCGACAAGTAAATTTTCTTCCTTCAGACTGTTATTAGCTCGACGAGATTCATTTTTATGCTGAACTTTGTTTAATTGACGTTCAAGTTTTGCGAGTAAGTCATTAATTGCAACATACATATCGGTGTGTTGTGCATTAGCGACCAATTGCCCATTTGGTGTATGAATGCTGGCATCAACACTAAAACCTTTTGGATCTTTTGTCAGAATAATATGAGGGTTGATTAAATTCACCTGCCATTTATTGAGTTTAGTTAGACGGCTTTCAATGTGCTCACGTAGTGCTGGGGTAATTTCCATTTGCTTGCTAGTAATATTTATAATCATATAGTTACCTCTTTATTACTCCGTCTTCGATAACTTCAGAATATCGTGATACACAATTTAAAACATGATCAAAATCACTTTTTTGTTAGATGTCTATGTAACTAGTAATAGAAACGTGACAAATGATAGATAGCTGAAAAGACCGCTTGTTAAGTTGCATTTATTCAGTCATATTAGGAAGGTTGGACTGATGAAAAGTAAAGACAATTTAGCTAGAAAAGAATAAAAAAACAGCAGCGATAAGCTGCTGTTTTTGATGGTGATGTCTTAATTAGGCTGGATTTGCTGCAATTAATGAAGCTACTTTATCTGCTTCTTGTGTCAGACCTAATTCTTTATACGCATTTTCCATATAGACAAGCGCGTCACGAGTGGCTTGTGTATCAGGATAATTACGCATCATTTGCTCTACTCTATTAATAACCGCGACATAAGCCCCTCGTTTAGTATAGAATTTCGCAACAGAAAGATCATACTTCGCTAAACGGTTTTTAAGAAAGACGAGGCGTTTGGTTGCATCGGCGGCGTAAAGGCTGTCTGGATAGTAACGAACTAATTGACTAAAATCTTTAAATGCCACAATTGCATGTTGAGGATCACGGTCTGAACGATCAATACCAAAGAATCCTTGTAATGCACTATCATCTAATGCTTGAGCAGTTAAGCCTCGCATATAAAGAACATAGTCGATATTAGGATGGGTTGGGTTTAATCGCATAAAACGGTCGATTGCAGAAATCGCCATTGGTAGTTCCGCTGACTTATAATAAGCATAAATCAGATCGAGTTGAACTTGTTGCGAGTAAGGGCCAAAAGGATAGCGATTATCGAGAGACTCTAATTGTTTGATAGCCGCTCCATAATTGCCATCTAGCAATTTTTCCTGACTGGTTGAGTAAAGCTCAGAAGGTGACATATCGGCAGTAGCGTCTTTGTCTGAACTCGAACAGCCAGTAAGTAACAGGCTTAAAGTGGCCGCTGCCACCAGGTATTTAATGCGTCTCATCACGTATTGATTATCCTCTGAATAGGTTTGGGGAGTCTCTCCGTGAAGCTCCCCTGAAATCGGTTACACTATAACTCATTTTAAATGAAACGGCTGTGCCGTCAAAACACTAACTTAATTAATAGAAAATTATTTATGTCTCAACAAATACGACTTAATGCTACAGTCGCAGATTCACAGCTGGGTCAACGCTTAGATCAGGCTTTGGCCGAAATGTTCCCTGATTATTCAAGATCTCGTATAAAAGAGTGGATCTTAGACAATAGAGTGCAGGTTAACGATAAAATCATCAATAAGCCAAAAGAAAAAATGCTTGGCGGTGAAAAAATTGAAGTCGATGCCTTAATTGAAGAGGAAGTTCGTTGGGAGCCTCAGAATATTCCGTTAAATATCGTCTATGAAGATGATGATATTTTAGTTATCAATAAGCCAAGAGATCTCGTTGTGCATCCTGGTGCTGGTAACCCTGATGGCACCGTATTAAACGCATTACTTTATCGCTATCCAGAGATTGCTAATGTCCCTCGTGCAGGTATTGTCCATCGATTAGATAAAGACACAACAGGTTTAATGGTTGTTGCAAAAACAGTTCCTGCTCAAACGCATTTGGTAGAAGCTTTACAACGTCGTGAAATCACGCGTGAGTATGAAGCGGTTGCAACAGGAAGAATGACTGCTGGAGGAGTAGTGAATGAACCTATTTCTCGACATCCAACTAAACGGACTCATATGGCTGTTCACCCAATGGGTAAACCAGCGGTAACACATTATCGTGTTATGGAGCATTTCCGTGCTCATACGCGTTTACGTTTACGTTTAGAAACTGGCCGTACTCACCAAATTCGTGTTCATATGGCACATATTCACCATGCTTTAATTGGTGATCAGCTTTATGCAGGAAGACCTCGTCCTTTAAAAGGGGCATCAGATGAATTACGTGAAACGTTACGTTTATTTGATAGACAGGCTCTACATGCAACGATGCTACGCCTTTATCATCCAATAACAGGTATTGAAATGGAATGGCATGCACCATTACCTGATGATATGGTTAAGCTGATTGATGTGCTAAAAGCTGACGTTGAACAGTTCAAAGATGAAATGGATTGGTAAATGACTTCATTAATTTTTCCAGATTGGCCACAACCTGAAAATATTGGGGCTTGCAGTACCTTGAGAGAGGGGGGAGTGAGTCTGCCACCTTATAATAGCCTGAATTTAGGCGCTCATGTTGGTGATAAACTATCTGATGTCGAAGAAAATAGACGCAGATTGTGTCAGCAAGCTCAGTTGCCTGAAATGCCACTATGGCTTGAACAAGTTCATGGCACTCATGTTGTTACGCTAAGTGCTGAGAAAAATAATGAAATACAAGGTGATGCCCTTTACACCTCTACGGTGAAAAAAGTTTGCGCAATTATGACGGCAGATTGTTTGCCTGTCCTTTTTACAACGGTTGATGGAACAGAAGTTGGCGCAGCTCATGGTGGATGGAGAGGGCTTTGCCATGGTGTATTACAAAATACACTTGCACACTTTAAAGCTCCTAAAGATCAAATTATGGCATGGTTAGGACCGGCAATTGGACCCACCGCTTTTGAGGTGGGGGCTGAAGTCCGTTTGGCGTTTATAGAAAAAAATATAGCCTTTGAATCTGCATTTATTTCCCACAATGGTAAATACTTAGCTAATATTTATATGTTAGCGAGATTAATCTTACAGGAAAGTGGAGTAACCCAGATTTATGGTGGTGATTTTTGTACTGTAACGGATCCATCACGTTTCTTTTCTTATAGACGAGAGCATGTAACAGGGCGAATGGCATCATTAATCTGGATTAAATAAAACTTTCCTCTTAACGTTTTTCTCACTTATCTCAAATATTGATGAATATTTTTGCTCAAAATTTCTATTTTGAGCTTGAATATCGTCAAAATGACCTCATCTATTCTCCAGTTACGAATTTTACTTTAAATTTTTCTTGGAGGTGTTATGCGTCTGGATAAATTAACCAATAAATTCCAGCAAGCTCTCGCAGACGCCCAGTCATTGGCACTTGGGAACGATAATCAATTTATAGAACCCATACATTTACTGAGTGCGTTATTTAATCAACAAGGTGGCTCAATTCGCCCTCTATTAACATCCGTAGGTGTTAATGCATTGCAATTTAATGAGCGAATTAATGATGCTTTGTCTCGATTACCTAAAGTCGAAGGTGCTGGTGGAGAGGTTCATCCCTCAAATGATTTAATTAAGCACCTTAATTTGTGCGATAAATTGGCACAGAAAAAAGGTGACGAATTTATTTCGTCAGAGCTCTTCCTTTTAGCGGCCATGGAAACCGGTGGTCAAGTTGCTGACATGCTAAAAGCCGCCGGAGCGAATAAAGCAAGTCTCGAGATAGCAATTGAAAAAATACGTGGTGGAGAAACAGTGAACGATCAAAATGCAGAAGACCAGCGTCAGGCATTGAAAAAATATACTGTGGATTTAACGGAAAGAGCGGAACAAGGCAAACTCGATCCTGTTATTGGTCGTGATGAAGAAATAAGAAGAACCATTCAAGTTCTACAACGCCGTACTAAAAACAATCCAGTGCTTATTGGTGAGCCTGGTGTAGGTAAAACGGCGATTGTTGAAGGGTTAGCTCAACGTATTGTTAATGGTGAAGTTCCTGAAGGGTTAAAGAATAAGCGTGTACTTTCTTTAGATATGGGTTCTCTATTAGCGGGCGCCAAATATCGTGGTGAGTTTGAAGAACGTTTGAAAGCTGTTTTAAATGATTTATCTAAACAAGAAGGCAGTGTCATCCTGTTTATTGATGAATTACATACAATGGTTGGGGCTGGTAAAGCTGACGGTGCTATGGATGCGGGAAATATGTTAAAGCCTGCATTAGCTCGTGGGGAATTACACTGTGTGGGGGCAACAACACTTGACGAATATCGTCAATATATTGAAAAAGATGCGGCATTAGAGCGTCGTTTCCAAAAAGTGTATGTGGCTGAGCCAACCGTTGAAGATACTATCGCTATTTTACGTGGTCTGAAAGAACGTTATGAACTTCATCATCATGTTCAAATTACAGACCCTGCAATTGTTGCTGCGGCGACTTTATCTCATCGTTATATTTCTGACCGTATGTTGCCAGATAAAGCGATTGATTTAATTGATGAAGCAGGTGCAAGCTTACGAATGCAAATGGATTCAAAACCTGAGGCGTTAGATAGGCTTGATAGACGTATTATTCAACTTAAACTCGAACAACAAGCACTGCAAAAAGAGTCTGATGATGCAAGTAAGAAACGTTTAGATATGCTAAATGAAGAACTTGCTGAAAAAGAAAAAGAGTATTCTGTTTTAGAAGAAGAATGGAAAGCGGAAAAAGCTGAGCTTACAGGCACTCAACATATTAAATCTGAATTAGAGCAGGCTCGTATCACATTAGAGCAAGCTCGACGTAGTGGTGATTTGGCAAAAATGTCAGAGATCCAATATGGACAAATTCCAACATTAGAAAAACAGCTTGCTGAAGCTAATAAAGCTGAAGATAAGCATATGAAGTTGTTACGTAATAAAGTCACTGATGCTGAAATTGCAGAAATCTTAGCCCGTTGGACCGGTATTCCTGTCTCTAGAATGCTAGAAGGGGAACGTGAAAAATTGCTAAGAATGGAACAAGAGCTACATAGACGCGTTATTGGTCAGGCTGAGGCTGTGAGTGCTGTATCTAATGCTATCCGCCGTAGTCGCGCTGGATTATCTGATCCTAATCGCCCAATCGGTTCGTTCTTATTCTTAGGACCTACGGGGGTTGGTAAAACGGAGTTGTGTAAAGCATTAGCGAACTTCTTGTTTGATAGTGATGATGCAATGGTTCGTATCGATATGTCTGAATTTATGGAAAAACACTCCGTTTCTCGTTTAGTGGGTGCGCCTCCAGGATATGTTGGTTATGAAGAAGGTGGGTATTTAACAGAAGCCGTTCGTCGTCGCCCTTATTCAGTCATCTTGTTAGATGAAGTTGAAAAAGCGCACCCAGATGTATTCAATATCTTATTACAAGTATTGGATGATGGTCGTTTAACAGATGGACAAGGTAGAACAGTTGATTTTCGTAATACAGTTGTGATCATGACATCGAACTTGGGGTCTGATTTAATTCAAGAACGATTCGGAACAATTGATTACCCTGAAATGAAAACCATTGTGATGGATGTTGTTGGCCATCATTTTAGACCAGAGTTTATTAACCGTATTGATGAGGTTGTGGTATTCCACCCATTAGGTAAAGAAAACATTGCAGCGATTGCACAAATTCAGTTACGTCGTTTATACCAGCGTTTAGAAGAACGTGGTTATCACGTTACGATCACAGGCGCTGCATTAGAGAAATTGAGCGAAGTTGGATTCGATCCAATTTATGGTGCTCGTCCATTGAAACGGGCTATTCAGCAAGAGGTTGAAAATCCATTAGCTCAAGATATCTTGTCCGGTAAATTATTACCAGGCAAAGAGATTATCTTAGATTTAGATGATAATAAGATAATTGCAAAACAGTAATATAGAGCATCTTCTCTATTTACTACGATAAATAAGATATAATGTGAAACGGAAAAAGAGGCTTATATAAGCCTCTTTTTTTATGTTTTGTGTTTTCGCTGGGAAGAATGAAGATAATCTGTCAATGGCGTTTTTTATATTTGAAACTTTTTTAGCCAGAAAGTGTCTATTATTTGTGCCAAAAAGGTTAATTTGATTATTAAGTGCGCTGTCGAAGTTTTTTTTTTAAAATAATGCTTGTCACATTCAGAAAACTCCCTATAATGCGCCCTCGTTGTCACGGCAAACCACGCTAAGTGAGTTAGTCGAGAGAACGAAGAAAAAAGTGAAAAGCCTTGAAAATAAACGCTTGACACTCAATGAGGAAGATGTAGAATGCACCTCCTCGCAACAACGCAGAAGACCGGAAACGGCAGCGAATGTTGCACTGCTCTTTAACAAATTATCAGACAATCTGTGTGGGCACTCGCAGAGACGAT
>NZ_MIIZ01000422.1:0-219 GCF_001743005.1 Shigella sp. FC1967
AAGTTCTAATCATTTACCAAAGTGGTCATGTGATGATATAACACATGCGATTGTTTTTGATGATGGAGAGGAATTTGTTTTTAGAGTTTGAATTATTGACAAAATCTAAAATCCCTCTGAAAGTTCTAATCATTTACCAAAGTGGTCATGTGATGATATAACACATGCGATTGTTTTTGATGATGGAGAGGAATTTGTTTTTAGAGTTTGAATTATTGA
>NZ_MIIZ01000423.1:0-219 GCF_001743005.1 Shigella sp. FC1967
TCTAATGCAATGGCTTTTTTATTTATGATTGAATTTGTTGCTCCTTCCATAATTTTATTTTCACCATGTTTATTGCAAATAACAGAATCACCAATACAACCACAAGCGCAATGATGTCCATCTAATGCAATGGCTTTTTTATTTATGATTGAATTTGTTGCTCCTTCCATAATTTTATTTTCACCATGTTTATTGCAAATAACAGAATCACCAATACAA
>NZ_MIIZ01000424.1:0-219 GCF_001743005.1 Shigella sp. FC1967
AAAGTCATTGATGGCGCGATAAAAAATCCCGAAAATCGCACCGATTGAAGCGCGTTTACATCGTGAAATTACGGGGGGCGCTGAAAAAGTATCACACTGGGGAGTGCTAATCGCCGTAAAGCCCGAATACAGCTTGCAGGTGTACACGAACGGGTAGCCAATGCCCGTGCTGATTTTCAACACAAACTCTCTCGTGCAATTGTTGACGAAAACCAAGCG
>NZ_MIIZ01000425.1:0-219 GCF_001743005.1 Shigella sp. FC1967
AGGTTGTGGTCTTGAACCGTGGCTTCTGGAGCTAACGCGTTAAATCGACGCCTGGGGGAGTACGGCCGCAAGGTTAAAACTCAAATGAATTGACGGGGGGCCCGCACAAGCGGTGGAGCATGTGGTTTAATTCGATGCAACGCGAAGAACCTTACCTACTCTTGACATCCAGCGAATCCTTTAGAGATAGAGGAGTGCCTTCGGGAACGCTGAGACAGG
>NZ_MIIZ01000426.1:0-219 GCF_001743005.1 Shigella sp. FC1967
CTGGGCTTGTCACACACCCAGATGAAGAACGTCTTCACCTACTCCGCTTACTTGAAATTCAAGGGTGAAGAATACCTGGGCGAGATCCGAAAAGAAAAAGCTCACATCTTGCGTGATGTCGCCTCGATGTGCTTGAGGCCATTGATATTGGGAATGTCGGTGGTCTCGAAAACCTCAAGGAGTTCCTCCAGATACGTAAAGCCGGTTGGGACAAAGACC
>NZ_MIIZ01000427.1:0-218 GCF_001743005.1 Shigella sp. FC1967
AGCCTGTAAGTATTGCTAATCAAGTTATTATGAAAAAAAGTAGACTCACTTTAAAAAATGAAATGATTGTTTATAAAGCGCGTAATGAGCGCCATGTGATCACCATTTTTACCGATATCAGCCTGTAAGTATTGCTAATCAAGTTATTATGAAAAAAAGTAGACTCACTTTAAAAAATGAAATGATTGTTTATAAAGCGCGTAATGAGCGCCATGTGA
>NZ_MIIZ01000428.1:0-218 GCF_001743005.1 Shigella sp. FC1967
CAAGAATGCTTGTCGTGATTGATACCAGTATTAAACGTCTTGAGATGTTTTTGCAATATCGATGTAGCTATTCTCAATACTATTAGCAACGGCATAATAAATAATAAATAAAAGAATAACAAGAATGCTTGTCGTGATTGATACCAGTATTAAACGTCTTGAGATGTTTTTGCAATATCGATGTAGCTATTCTCAATACTATTAGCAACGGCATAATA
>NZ_MIIZ01000429.1:0-218 GCF_001743005.1 Shigella sp. FC1967
GATTAAACCGACTTATTACTTGTTTCAACTTCATATCTCGATATACTTTTACGTAACATTCATCTGCAAATGAACATTATGAAAAAATAATTATTGTTATTATCGCACTACTTGCCTTTGATTAAACCGACTTATTACTTGTTTCAACTTCATATCTCGATATACTTTTACGTAACATTCATCTGCAAATGAACATTATGAAAAAATAATTATTGTTA
>NZ_MIIZ01000430.1:0-218 GCF_001743005.1 Shigella sp. FC1967
GCTTTTTCACAGTTTTTTTAGCTCACTTTTTCTGATGTCTTATTTTTTTATTCCCCGCTCTTTGTTTATTTTACCATCACAAAAATTAGCACTCATAACCAAGAAGCGCCATACTTGGCGCTTTTTCACAGTTTTTTTAGCTCACTTTTTCTGATGTCTTATTTTTTTATTCCCCGCTCTTTGTTTATTTTACCATCACAAAAATTAGCACTCATAAC
>NZ_MIIZ01000431.1:0-218 GCF_001743005.1 Shigella sp. FC1967
TTCAACAGGCCGTTCTCCACCAGCGTGTGGCATGACGTTCGGAAGTTCGTTCCATGAATACCGCTCTGGCGAGCTGAGTTGATCATCTCCAGCATTTTTACACCTGGTACAGGCTCGGCTTTTCCACCGGCCTCAATTGCGTATAGAATGAACAAAACGTCCTTTTGAGTTGACGACAATCTCATCCCTTCCCCTTATTCATGTCTGATATGAATAAG
>NZ_MIIZ01000432.1:0-9202 GCF_001743005.1 Shigella sp. FC1967
TGTAATAATTAAACACAATATAAAGGCAAAAATAGGACCAATTGGGAAGAACCCCGAGCGATAAGGTAAGTCATTTAAATCACGACCTTGTGCAACATACCCCTTACGGAAACGATAGTGACTAATCGCAATACCCAACCATGCTATAAAACCCGTCATTCCCGAGGTATTTAATAACCATAAGTAGACAGTTTGGTTTCCGTACATTGAGCTTAAAAAGCATAGACCAGCAACTACTGTTGTCGCATAAAGCGCATTACGTGGCACACCGTTTTTAGATAATTTACCAAAGCATTTTGGTGCTTTGCCTTCTCTTGCTAATGTAAACAGCATACGCGTTGATGCATACATGCCTGAGTTACCCGCAGAAAGTACCGCCGTTAAGATAACCGCATTCATGATGGCTGCCGCAGATAATAATCCCGCATTTTTAAAGACTAGCGTGAATGGACTAACGCTAATATCACCCACATCATTACGCAATAAATTAGGATCAGTGTAAGGGATAATTAAGCTAATAATTAAAATCGCGAAGATATAAAATAATAAGATACGCCAGAAGACTTTACGCACCGCTTTTGGAATATTTTTAGCCGGATCTTTAGATTCCCCCGCCGCAATACCAATTAGCTCTGTACCTTGGAATGAAAAGCCAACAATCATGGCAACACCAATCATGGCAGCGAAGCCACCCGCAAAAGGTGCATCACCAATTTCCCAATTATGCCAACCTGCGTTTTCGGCACCTTTCATAATGCCAGTGATCATGGCAATACCCACAATAATGAAGATAATTACTGTGGAAACTTTGATTAATGAGAACCAATATTCTGCCTCACCAAATCCTTTTACAGAGATATAGTTGAGTAAGAAAATAACCCCAAGGAATAAAGCACTCCAGATCCAACCATCAACATCAGGGAACCAATAAAGCATCACTAATTGCGCAGCAACAAGGTCAACAGCAATGGTAACTGCCCAGTTATACCAATAGTTCCAGCCTAATGCGAAACCAAAACCTTCTTCTACATACTTAGAGCCGTAGGTTGAGAATGAGCCAGAAACAGGCATAAATGCCGCTAATTCCCCAAGGCTTGTCATTAGAAAATAGACCATTAATCCAATTAAAGCATAAGAGAGTAATGCCCCACCTGGACCTGCTTGAGCAACAGTGGCACCTGATGCGACAAAAAGCCCTGTACCAATTGAACCACCAATAGCGATCATCGCTAAATGTCGCGCTTTTAACTCTCTGCGCAAAGTGCGTACTGCGCCCGAACCAGCAGTACTATTTTGTTGTTCTGACATAACATTCCACTTTTATATTCACTTTCCTAACGAGGATTGTAGCAAATCTGTCGTTCGTGAATAGCAAGGATCAAGGATTATAAGATACCTTCATGATCGGGCGTCAATTATTAGCAATTTATGAGAAATTGCCGATTAAGTGTTCAGCGTTGCAATACATCAGCAGTTTTTTCAGTGCATCAGAGACATGTTTTTGACGATGATAAACAAGATATAGGGTACGTTGTAAGGTCAATCCTTCTACTTTTATCTCTTTTAATGAGCCGTTATTAATCTGCTCTTCAATCACTCGGCGAGATAAACAACTGATCCCCATTTCATACATCACGGCGTGTTTTATTGCTTCTGAGTTACCTAATTCCATTTCAATGCGATAGCCTGGTAAAGAAGCGAATAAAAGATGGTTAAGTACATCTCGAGTTCCCGAACCATTTTCTCGTAAAATCCAAGGCGCCGATTGTAAATCAGTTAAAGTCACTTTTGGTGTTTTAGCTAACGGATGATCGGGCGAGCAAAAAACGACCATTTCATCTAATAGCCATTTTTGGCTAATCAATTCAGAGCTTTGACAAGCACCTTCTATTAACCCTAAATCAACACGGAATTCGCTTACTAATTTAACGACTTCTTCGGTATTTCCGATACTCATTTCTAGCGGGATCTCGGGATAATTGCGATGAAAATTTCCCAGCATTTGAGGCAAAATATAATTACCTATTGTTGTACTTGCAGCGATGCGTAAAGCACCATTTCCTGCTTGGAATAACTGCTCCACCTCGGTTGCTCGTTCAAGTAAAGAGAGTGCTTTGGGGTAAAGTAATCGCCCATGTTCATTTGTGACAAGCCGTTTCCCCACGCGATCGAAAAGCTGTACGCCTAGTTGGCTTTCGAGATCAGTTAAAGATGCACTGACAGCAGATTGAGATAAAGCAAGCTGTTGTGATGCTTGCGTTGTAGAACCACTCTTGAGAACTTCAGTGAAGACTTCCAGTTGCCGCAACGTAATTCGCATATCCATTCCACCTTTGAGCTGTCATTGTAATAACATACTATCCACAAACCAGTAACATACCAAGTACATTTAAGAAAATACACCTATATTAGTTTTATTGGTAATTATTATAAAAATAATGAATTTAATAAATAAGTTTCCTTGTTATATGCTTATGCAAAATTCATATAAGCAAGGTTTTTCTATGTCAGAGCAAAGTCAACCTATTACATTGGCGAAAAAAATGTTTTACTCCAGTCTATCGCTGGCTTCCTGGTTTACTCCTAACAGGCGTATTAACTGCGCTTGCTATTTATATTGGTGATATTCCTTGGTTTTCTAGCATGGGTTTAGGCGCATTAACGTTGGCGATCCTATTCGGTATTATTGTGGGTAATACCTTTTATCCTATTGCAAAGCCTTATAGTGACGAAGGTGTCAAATTCGCTAAACACTATTTATTACGTACAGGTATTATTCTGTACGGTTTTAGACTGACTTTTCAGCAAATTGCAGATGTAGGCGCAACAGGTTTAATTATAGACGCCATTATGTTGATATCGACTTTTCTTATTGCAATGTGGATTGGTCGAAAATATTTTGGCTTAGATGAACAGACGGTAATTTTAATTGGCGCAGGTAGCAGTATTTGTGGTGCGGCCGCTGTAATGGCAACAGAGCCCGTTGTTAAAGCACAAGCAAGCCAAGTGGCTGTTGCTGTTTCTACTGTTGTGATTTTTGGTACTATTGGTATTTTCCTTTATCCTTGGTTCTATCACTTAAATGCGTTTGCAGGCTGGCTACCATTTACAGAAGAAACCTTTGGTATTTTCTCAGGTTCAACAATTCACGAAGTGGCCCAGGTTGTTGCCGTAGGACACTCAATTAGCCCTGATGCTGAAAATGCGGCGGTTATTAGTAAAATGATCCGCGTAATGATGCTAGCGCCGTTCTTAATTATTCTTTCAACTTATTTAAGTAAAAAGAAAAGCAAGGCAAACAATGGTGCACAAGCGACGGAGAAAAGCCCAATTACTATTCCTTGGTTTGCCGTATTCTTTATTGTAATGGCGGGCTTTAACTCTTTAAATTTAATTCCAGCGTCTATTGTTAATTATATTGTGACTATCGATACCATTCTATTAGCAATGGCCATGGTGGCATTAGGTTTAACAACGCATATTAGTGCTATCCGACAAGCTGGCGTCAAACCATTATTGTTAGCATTATTCTTATTTTTCTGGTTAACCCTTGGTGGTGCGATAATTAATATCTTTATTCAAACTGTGTTGATGTCTTAATAGGAAGATTGATAAAAATTAATCCCCTTTAAAATTTCGCCTTGAGAAGTACTTTTCAATTGCGCAACTCTTTTTAGTTGCGCTTTTTTGCTTTTATCACCTCAATATGATGTTATACGCTGAATGTTTGTTATCATGGTGTGAAATAAATCTAAGGAGAGAAATCATGAAATTTGTTGGCGCACATGTCAGTGCTGCTGGTGGCGTCGATCAGGCGGTATTACGCGCACATGAAATAAAAGCGACTGCGTTTGCCCTTTTTACGAAAAATCAGCGCCAGTGGAAAGCGGCACCATTATCCACAGAAGTTATTGATAAATTTAAAAAGAACTGTGAACTTTATAATTATAGCCCTTCTCAAATTTTACCCCATGACAGCTATCTCATTAATTTAGGTCATCCTGAAGAAGATGCTCTCAACAAATCAAGAGACGCATTTCTAGATGAAATGCAGCGCTGTGAGCAACTGGGTATTGAGTTACTGAATTTCCATCCAGGAAGTCATTTAAATAAAATTGATGTTGATCAGTGCCTACAAAAAATTGCCCAATCAATTAACATCACTTTAGAAAAAACGAAGAATGTTACTGCTGTAATTGAAAATACAGCAGGACAAGGGACAAATTTAGGTTATCGTTTTGAACACCTCGCCGCCATTATTGATGGTGTAGAAGATAAATCTCGTGTCGGTGTTTGCATTGATACTTGCCACACTTTTGCAGCAGGTTATGATTTAAGAACGATTGAAGATTGTGAAAAAACATTCGCTGAATTTGGAAAGATTGTCGGCTTTCAATACCTAAAAGCAATGCACCTTAATGATGCAAAAAGCGAATTAGCCAGTCGTGTAGACCGCCACCATAGTTTAGGTGAAGGTAATATTGGTAAAGTGCCGTTTAGTTACATTATGCAGGATAAACGTTTTGATGGTATTCCACTGATTTTAGAAACCATTAATCCTGATATTTGGCCTGACGAAATTGCTTGGTTGAAATCACAACAAAACTAACAGTCATAAGATTTGCGGTTTATACAATTTTCGTTTTATAACAATAAACCGCAAATAAGTTTATTTAATCGGCGTTAGCTCAATCCTAGTCATCATTTCAGCAAGCTGGCTCCTGTCTTTTATACCTACATCAGGCTGACTGACTGATAATGCAGAAATAGCGGTTGCAAGGCGCAATGTATGCTCACTCGTTTGCTCATTAATAAGCCATATACTAATCCCGCAACCATTGAATCTCCTGCACCCACGGTACTTATCACATCACAATGTGGTGGTTTTGCAAGCCATGCCCCCGATGCATTTACCCATAAAGCCCCTCTCTCACCCAGTGAAATAACGACATGTGCAATGCCTTTATCTCGCAATTGATGAGCCGCTTTAATAATATCTGTCATTTCAGCTAATGAATGTCCAACCCATGCTTCTAATTCACGATGATTAGGCTTTATTAACCAAGGTGCCGCTTTTAACCCTGCGACTAAAGCATCCCGACTGCTGTCAAAAATAATGCATGGGCATAATCTTCTTAACTTAATCATCCACTGAGCAAACGCATCAAGATCAACACCATTAGGTAAACTGCCACTAACAACCACCATATCGAAATGACCAAGCCAATTCAGTGAATCCGTTGAAAAACGCTGCCAATCTTGCGGTGATACGGTAAATCCTGAAAAATTAAAATCAGTGACTAACCCTTCTCTCTCCGTTAACTTCACATTAATACGAGTTCGTCCTGACACGAGATAAAAACGGTTTGCCATTCCATTTTCACTGAAGAAGTGCTGAAACTCTTCTTGATTTTCACGCCCCATAAACCCACTAACAGTAATATCGATACCTAAATCACGTAAGACTTTCGCGACATTATTGCCTTTACCCGCGGGATTAAGTCCAGCTGTTCGGACTAAATTAACCCCACCTACATCAATCGCTGGGCAAGCACCAACAAGATCATAAGCAGGATTTAAGGTGATCGTAGCGACACGGCGGCTCATGCCTTCACTCCCCAATCATTTTTTATTATGAATATTTAGGGTGCTATATATAGCATCAATTAATCTTTTATTCAGTGAAATTGCACTTGTTCTCCTTGCACTCTATCTATCGTGAATGGAGAATATCGTCCGTAGAAAACGACTTATTTTATACATTAACTATATAAAAAAAGAAAAAAAGGAGTCTCAAATGTCAGTCGTAGTCGGCGTTGGCGTCATTATCACCAATGAAAATGGTGAAGTATTATTAGGAAAACGTTGTGGAAAACACGCCCCTTATTGGTCAATTTTTGGTGGGCATGTTGATGAGGGTGAAACTTTTGAGCAATGTGCTATTCGAGAAATAAAAGAAGAAATTGGTATTGCAATCACCGAACCACAAGTGATTGGTCTTAGTAATAATCTAGAAACTTACCAATTAGAAGGTAAACACACAGTCTCTATTTGTATGATCGCACAACATCAAGGTGACGAACCTAAATTGATGGAGCCAGATAAATGTTCTGAACTTCGCTGGTGCTCTCCAGATAATTTACCTGAGCCACACTTCGAAGCAAGTCGCAACGCCATTGCATTATGGAAAAGTAAGCAGTTTTATCAAAGCTAATTAAAATCGCCCTATCACTTTCATTATTCTGGATGTTTTTTGTTCAGAATAATGTTCGGATTTGTCTATTTTTACGCAAAATCTCACTTTATTGATAATGGTATTTCTTTATCATTTCTAATAATCCTCATACTAATCTATTGATTTATATACCTCCCTTTTTCTACTGTATTATTTTTACTCACTTTTTTTCTTTATAAAGCACAATAACCTCTATTTACACCTTTATTGCAAACGTGTATTCTTTACACCATCAAGCTAGTACATTGAGTCAATTTTATAAGGACATCCTATGTCAGAAGTCACACCAATAACAAAGCGCCCATCGATACTTGGTGGTGCAATGATCATTGCTGGCACCGCTGTGGGTGCAGGCATGTTTTCTATTCCTATTGTGACTTCCGGTGTCTGGTTTACCGGTTCTATTTTTCTTCTGATCTACACTTGGTTTTGTTTATTTATGTCTGGGTTAATGATTTTAGAAGTAAACCTTCATTATCCTTTAGGCTCAAGCTTTCATACCATCACCAAAGACTTGTTAGGTAAAGGCTGGAGTACTATTAATGGACTATCGATTGCGTTTGTTCTTTATATTTTAACGTATGCTTATATTTCTGCAGGTAGCTCCATTATTGTGCAAAATTTTGCAACGGTGATCAGTGTACCTCAAGCTATTGCAGGTTTAGTCTTTGCATTAATTGTTGCCTTCTTTGTTTGGTTATCCACTCGCGCAGTGGATAGATTAAGCACTATTTTGATTGGGGGTATGGTAATAGCCTTTGTGTTGGCAATTGGCGGTCTATTTACAGAAGTAAAAATGCCCGTGTTATTTAATACCAATGAAAGCAATGCAAGTTACTTACCTTATGCTTTAGCTGCATTACCTTACTTACTGACTTCATTTGGTTATCACGGCAATATTCCAGGCCTAGTGACGTATTATCGTAAAGATGGCAAAGCTGTCATGAAAAGCTTGCTTATTGGTACATTGATTTCACTGGCGATTTATATTTTATGGCAGTTTGTTGTACAAGGTAATATTCCTCGCGAAGGTTTTAAGCAAGTCATTGCTGATGGTGGGAATATTGGTAATTTATTAGCGCAAATGCGTTCAACAACCGCCAATGCCTCTGTATCAATGTTACTAGACTTATTCTCTTATATGGCATTAGCAAGTTCATTCTTAGGGGTATCATTAGGATTATTTGATTACATCGCCGACTTCTTTAAGTTTTCAAATACAGGAAGCGGTCGATTTAAATCTGCGTTAGTCACGTTTATACCACCGACTATTTTGGCAATTATTTTTCCTGATGGTTTCTTATATGCCATTGGTTTTGCAGGACTGGCGGCAACAATTTGGGCCGCAATTATTCCAGCATTAATGGCAAAAGCAAGTCGTGAGCGTAATCAAAGTCAACGCTTTAAAGCGCCTGGTGGTATGTTTATGATTGGTTTCGTCATATTATTTGGTGTTATCAATGCGACTGCACATATTTTAGCGAACTTTAATCTTCTTCCTATCTACCGTTAACTTCTTTGCTAATAAACCAGCATCTAAAAGCCAGCCTATTATTGCGCTGGCTTTATTTTTCATCAAATTTTATAAAAAAATGTGTGAATAACTTGCCAAGTTTCTGCACTGCGAGTAATTTTGTCGCCATTATCGTCAATGTTATTTAATGGAAGGTTTTATATGGCAAAAGCCAATGAAATTAAACGTGGTATGGCTGTTAATTATAACAATAAGTTATTACTGGTAAAAGATATCGATATCCAAGCACCAAGTGCTCGTGGAGCAAGTACCCTGTACAAAATGCGTTTTACTGATATCCGTACAGGCCAGAAAGTAGAAGAGCGTTTTAAAGGCGATGATATGATTGATACCATCAGCTTAACGCGTCGTGCTGTTAGCTTTTCTTACATTGATGGTGATGAATATATCTTTATGGATAATGAAGATTACACACCCTATACCTTCAAAAAAGATCAAATTGAAGATGAATTGCTGTTTATTCCTGAAGAAGGCTTAGCGGGCATGCAAGTATTAACAATGGAGGGGCAAGTTTTAGCATTAGAGCTGCCACAAACTGTTGATATGGAAATTGTTGAAACTGTTCCAGGTATTAAAGGTGCTTCTGCAAGTGCTCGTACTAAACCAGCAACATTGCCAACAGGGTTAGTTATTCAGGTTCCTGAATACCTTTCTACTGGCGATAAAATTCGTATTCATATTGCCGAACGTCGCTATATGGGGCGAGCTGACTAATCAACAGTCAAAAACCCGACTCATTAGCGTATCACTAATGTTGCTTTAAATAGGTCAGATAATCGTAAGAAACCCAATGTGACAAACGATTATTTGACTTGTTTATCTTTTGCTACCTACCTCTTTTTATCCACAAACACCTTAAAAATATTGAACGTCAATAACACCATTCTTTTGGGTATTATCCATCCAACGGATCTCAGCTTTACCCATATCTTGAGGTAAAATAATAGTTTGTTGGGATTTATCAAAAGATGCGGGAACAATAGATTGAGTAGATGTAAACACTTTGTTGTGTTTGTAACATTGGTATTCAGCTTTATCAAATGTGAAATTCATCTCACATGCAGGATCTACAATCGCACCCCGTAGATAAATCTGTCCTGTTGTTTGCATGGGATCAGATGCCCAAGCTAATGATATCGAACTGGAAACGAGAAGACTGCATACTACGGTCAGATATTTTCTCATAACGACCTCACTTCTTGTTTGCGCTAGCAGGTATGGGGATCACACCTACCCGACATGTTTTTTATCATAGCAATAAAAGATGACATTTATATAGACATAAGAAGAATATTTGATGTCTATCAAATATAAGTGTTCGATATTTATAAATAAGAAATCAACGTTGATCAAACTTAAGTCAAATATTTTTAACTTTAATTAACAAGTTCAATTAAAAAGTTATTTAAAAATATTATTTTAAATTTAAATAC
>NZ_MIIZ01000433.1:0-218 GCF_001743005.1 Shigella sp. FC1967
GGTAGATGCGTACTTTTGTTGCTCTTAACATCATCAGCGCTCATTGATATAATGCTTTTATTTTAACATGTTAGGGCAATATATCAATTGAGTAATCATGATGATTTACTGGCGGGATCCCTCAGAAAGCGGCACAGTGTCAGTAAACTGGTCGTGCATCTGATCTTTACGACAAAGTATCGACGTAAGCTATTTGACGGACTGATGCTCGCTCAACT
>NZ_MIIZ01000434.1:0-218 GCF_001743005.1 Shigella sp. FC1967
AAAAAGCCTACCGCCCTCGTTTTTACTCGGTTGGTCAAATCGCTTCTTGCCACAAAAACAAGTTTTGTGACTTTTCAGCGATTTCGCATCGTTTTTACTTGTCAGTTTTGCACGATGTTAAAAACGCACTCAGAAGCCCGCAAAACCGTTCTAAACTTTCAGCGTAGATTTGGGTGTTTTTATAGGGTGATCGTGTCTTAAAATCGTTTCGAGGGGCT
>NZ_MIIZ01000435.1:0-218 GCF_001743005.1 Shigella sp. FC1967
AACTTTTTTAATCCGAAACTAAAAGCCCGTTTTCCCACGTTTAAAAGTAAGCATGGCAGACAATCTAGCTATCATTGTGTCGGGATCAAAGTCATTGATGGCGCGATAAAAATCCCCGAAAATCGCACCGATTGAAGCGCGTTTACATCGTGAAATTACGGGGGCGCTGAAAAGTATCACACTGAGTCGCAGCGCAACCGGAAAATACTATGCGTCAC
>NZ_MIIZ01000436.1:0-217 GCF_001743005.1 Shigella sp. FC1967
CACTATCGGGATCCCTTTTCTTAAGAATCCCCCAAGTTTGCGTTGATAAATGGTGATACGTGGTGGATCATAAAATGAGCCACACCTTTTTCATCTTTATTTACAAAGCAAAATCCAGCACTATCGGGATCCCTTTTCTTAAGAATCCCCCAAGTTTGCGTTGATAAATGGTGATACGTGGTGGATCATAAAATGAGCCACACCTTTTTCATCTTTA
>NZ_MIIZ01000437.1:0-217 GCF_001743005.1 Shigella sp. FC1967
ATGTTCATATGCCTGAATTGGCACCAACTAAAGAAATACTTAATCCATACAAAAAAAGGTGATATATCTTGGGAGATGTATGAAGATAGGTTCTTTAAATTTAATGGCAAAGCGTAACATGTTCATATGCCTGAATTGGCACCAACTAAAGAAATACTTAATCCATACAAAAAAAGGTGATATATCTTGGGAGATGTATGAAGATAGGTTCTTTAAA
>NZ_MIIZ01000438.1:0-217 GCF_001743005.1 Shigella sp. FC1967
ACCATCCGTAAACTCTATTTGTGGGGATTTGTGGGATAATGTGGTGTAAATTACAAAGCTGGGGGGTAATGAGGATGTTTCGTGGAGCAACACTCGTTAATCTTGACAGCAAAGGGCGACCATCCGTAAACTCTATTTGTGGGGATTTGTGGGATAATGTGGTGTAAATTACAAAGCTGGGGGGTAATGAGGATGTTTCGTGGAGCAACACTCGTTA
>NZ_MIIZ01000439.1:0-217 GCF_001743005.1 Shigella sp. FC1967
AAAACGGCTAAATGCGGGTTGTTCTTTACCTGCCGCGCCAATTGTGTCTGCCACTTGGCAACCTGGGTAGGTTAATACACGCTGATAGAGAGTCTTTTTTACCCTCTTGTAATAGTGGTTTTTTCTCTTCAGCACTGGCTGGCGCTGTGAGAATTAAACCGCTGAGAATAAGAGTAAGCCAATGCGCCTTTTTCATGCGACTTTCCTATTTTTTCAA
>NZ_MIIZ01000440.1:0-217 GCF_001743005.1 Shigella sp. FC1967
CTCCTGATGAAGCAACCTTCTTTCGTGATTGCAATCGCCTTAGCTGGTGGTATGCAGATAACGCTTGATCTTAATCCCTAACCAGGGGCGAACCGGCCCTGATGGGAGCATGGTGCGCCCCCATCTATGATGGAGGACGCCATGTTCAAATCATCAGTATGCTCCTACGAAAACAGGGGGCCTTACGGAAACAACAAGTACCGAGGCAACTGCTCGG
>NZ_MIIZ01000441.1:0-217 GCF_001743005.1 Shigella sp. FC1967
CCATGCTTACTTTTAAACGTGGGAAAACGGGCTTTTAGTTTCGGATTAAAAAAGTTTGGAGAAAGCCACGTCAAGGTTAATCACCGCCTGCTGCAATGCTATGGAGTCATATTCTTTAAGCCACCCATATCTGCGGGATTTTTTTCGCCACTGCAAGCAGCGGTTTAAGGTCTTTACGCGGGTTTAAATTTACGCCGTGCCGCTGGTAAGCGTTTTT
>NZ_MIIZ01000442.1:0-216 GCF_001743005.1 Shigella sp. FC1967
AACACATTAACGAACTCATAAAAGAGATTAAAAGAACACCGTTTAGCGGAATAGGCAAACCTGAGCCCTTGAAAACATGAATTAACCGATTTTTGGGTCAAATACGGAGCACTGATGAACACATTAACGAACTCATAAAAGAGATTAAAAGAACACCGTTTAGCGGAATAGGCAAACCTGAGCCCTTGAAAACATGAATTAACCGATTTTTGGGTC
>NZ_MIIZ01000443.1:0-9185 GCF_001743005.1 Shigella sp. FC1967
GAGTTTGAAAAAAGTAACGCATTTTCAGGTGTTAATACAAGCTTCACTGAATCGGGTAATTGCTTAATCTGTTGCTCGATTTGCGCCAGATTATTTTTTTATGTTTTTTCCGCTACAAAGTTGCAAAAGTGCGACATTAACTTTTTTTCATAACGCCTGATTCTCCTTAAGCTGACGCAGTACTTCGTCAATTTTGGGTTGTTCCATAGTTCCGGTCACGTGATAACGGATAACTGAAATCTTACTCCAAAGTGGTCCCAGAACCTTTGATGCCGCAAACACCGCGGCGCCTGCAATTGGGTTTATTGCGAAAGCCGTAGCAACACCGACTGTAGCTGAAATCTCTGGGGTGACTACAACTTGTAGATCCATTTTACGTCCAAGTAAGTCCACTTTCCCACTTATCGCAATATCGGCAATAACACCATCAATACGTACTCTCTCTGCATTCATAATACCTTGATTAATCGTAATTTCACTCTTAATCGAGTCATACTCAAAATGCTCACTAAAAGTATCTCTAAAATCAAACTGTAATTTACGTAAAAGTGCATCAAAACTCACAAGGCGAAGCAACTTACCGGCTTGTCCTACATTAACTTTCTCTATACGTCCTTTGCCCAGGGTGGATTTAATATCACCTTGCAAAGTCGCCAGTTCAAAGTTCCACGGTGTATTACGCCATTGTAACGAAAAATCTGCGTCAAGAGGGGATTGAATAATCGGGATAATGTAACCAAAATAGGCAGCCATTTCGTCAACTTCTTCGGCTTTTAATTTTCCCATTAGTTTTGTTGTATTATTGCCCGCATTATCTTGAGACCACACACCATTAACCGACAATTCCCCACTACTATTTTCTAATTTACCGTCAGTTAAAAATAAAGCATTTTGATTTTGTTTTAATGAACCTTCTATCTTCCCTAAAAGCAGGCCATTGACCCAACACTCCTGACATTCAAAATCAATAGGAGGAATACTTTTCACAGAAAATTTTACTGTATTGGGATCAGAAATATTTGCCATTTTTAATGGTTTTTCCTCTTGAGAAGATGAAGAACCATTAAAATAAAGATAATTAATATTAACTTGCCAAGGTGCGGGTGTTGCAGGAATAAACACATCGCCTCGTAATTCACTGCCTGAGAAAGCGAATTTTATTCCCTCAGTAACGTGCATAATTTCAGTTTGAGGATCATCCCATTTTTGCCCTGCAAAATTTAAATCTGGCAAACTGATATGTACATTATCAGGAAAAGTGACTTTATTTTCAGATGGCGTTAAAGACGAAAAAGCCATTAATGTCGGCAACCATTTATCACCCTCTAATCCTTTAATAGCGATAGTTAAGCGTTGTTGTGAACTCAACTCTGGTAATTGAATAGAAGAAGACACCACATTGCCTTGCAATAAGCGTAGCTGTTTTCCTAATGACCATTGGCTATTCAGTTTCCACTGTTTCTCAGCACTGGCATTTAAGGTTAAGGCTTCACTATTACCCTTTGCAGAAATAACAATCGGCGATGAATTTTTTAAATCTTGTGTTTCAGGTGCTGTAAGTTTGCTACTTAATGTGTTGATATCTCCAGTTAAATCGACTTGATAATCAACATCACCTTTTTCGGGGATCTTAACATTCACATTTCCTTTCCATGGGAATACACCACTAAATTTCTGTTGAATATCGCGAGGTAAACCTTGAATTTTTTGAATATCCCATTGGCCTTTTAAACCGACATCGACCTGATAATTATCCCTATCATTATGACTCATAAATGAGAAAGCGAGAGGCTGCCCAAACCAATTAGCCGTTAACGTATCACTCTCAAGTTTATCATTGTGATAACGAAATTGTCCGCTAACGCCCTTTAAGGTGGTATCCATAAAGTTCAATGTAACATCATTGTTTTTTAAATTAATATCACCCGAAGCAACCACATCTTCGCCGCCAAAAGGAATATCTAATTTCAATGTGCCGTTAATGTTTCCTGCGACATTAAGCTCTTCGAGTGTATGCCCAATACTCGCCATTTGAGAATCTAAGAAATACTCTTTCAGCTCATCGCCCGTAGCTTGAATATCCGCGTTAATTAAGATCCGCTCTTGTCGATAACTCTCAATCACTGCACTTAAATTCGTAGCGGTTGCTTTACCCACTTTTGCTTGTGTAGAAGACATCCATAGCCCATCATTTTTAAAATCTAGATTAATATCCAAATTGAATAATGCAGGCCATTCACTATCAAATTTAAAGGTTGCCTGTTTAACTGGGGCATAAACTTGGAACCACCCTTTGTGATTATCAAAAGGGAAATCGGCGGGGTCGCCATGGAAAATAAAGGTTCCATTATCGATATTCCCTGCAATAATCGCCTCCGAGAGATATTCTGTTAGCGCTTTCCCCACATACTCCTCAGGTAGATAACGCCATGTATCTCCTGCATTTGTGACTCTTACACCAGAAAGTATAGAAAGCAGCTGATCTTCACCTTGCTTTTCATAACGAAAATCACCCGCTACCCATGCTGATGTCGCTTGAATATCTAATCCTTCACTCCAAAGAGATAAATCATCTCCTGAGTAAGTCCAATAAATCGCGCCTTTCCCTTTTTCAATATTCAGCGGTGCTTTAAACAATTTTCCAGTATCTATTTCACTGTTTGCTAGGGTGAAATTAAGTTCTCCCTGTTGCATACTGCCTTTTAATTTCCCACTGAAATGTTGTACAGAAGGGATCTCTTGCCAACGCTTCCAACTCACATTCTCCCAAGAGAGATTTATTACGCTTTGCTCAAAGTGTTCAGGTGTGAGGTCTAATGCAAAATCATTAACCACACCAGAAAATTGGCGATATTGCCATTGACGAACAAAATCGGGTGTTAAAAAAAGAGAATAATGGCAATACCGCATATAATCTATCTAACTCAATATTTTTGGCTCGAATACGCCACGCTTCATCATGTTGTTTTTCTTTTGGTTGATAAAGAACAGCTAAATAACCATCAGGCCACTCTTCCCCATCCATTGTAATTTTTCGAGTATAAGGAATATCCGCAAGCCAACCATTTTCTTGCCTTCTCATACGCAATATTAAATCTTCAACATTTAATACGTGCGAGGTTCCATTACTACTCCAGTCCATTTCACCTTGGTGAATTTGCAACTGGCTACCAGTGATACGCCCTTGAGTAATTTCAATCCAGTTAGACAAACTGGCTTTCGCTTCACCTACGCCACTATTATTTTTTACCCACTGACTCAGCCAAGGTGAGATATCAATGTCATCTGCGGTAAGAAATACGTTACCGTTATCGATTAAGCCACTCTCGGTGGTATAGAGATCAAGACGTACCTTTAAACCACCATAATGATTAGTTGGTGTATCCAGCGTGACTTCACCTTGAGCGCGATGACGGTTTTTTTGATTTAACCACATCAATTCAGGCGCATGTAATGTACTCGTGTCTCCCGAAGGAGTTAAAAAAACAAAACGGCTTTCAATGAGTTTAAAGCGATCAAACTGCTCAAGGAAAATTGAAGAGATATTATCAGGTTCAGTTAACGTTATATCCCCACTTTGCCCAGTAAAAAGAGGTCTGTGGTAATTCACATATAACTGTTCAAAGGTCATTTCACGAAAGTGAAGGCGAAAATCGAATAATGAACGCCAAACGTCAAAAGAAAAAGTGACTTTTTCTGCCATAACGTTGACATCTTTATTGGTAATATTCAGCCCTTCTACTTGAATATCAGGGCCAAAATTCCGCCACTCTCCCATGATCTTTGTCATTGAGACAGGGCTATTGAGTTGTTTCGTAAGATACGATTCTATTTCAGGGCGATAACTATCTAAGCGAGGTAGAAAATAACGAAATCCGCTTAATATCAAGGCAAAAACGATGAGGCAAAAGACTGTTATCACTAACAGGTATTTAGGCAGCCGCTTCATTTTGTCTCCTTTCTGCCATCATATTCATTAGGAAGGCGAATCCATTACATCATCACCACATCAAATTGCTCCTGACTATAGAGTAGCTCAGTTTGCACTTTCACTTGTTTACCAACAAAAATTTCAACCTCGGCTAATGCATGTGATTCATCGCCTTTTAATGCTTCTGCAACTGCTGAGGAGGCATAAACTAAAAAGCGATCTGCATCAATCGTTTTATGCACCCGCACTATTTCACGTAAAATCTCATAACAAACCGTTTCAACAGATTTTACCGTACCTCGCCCTTGGCAAGTTGGGCAGTCATCACAAAGAACATGTTCAAGGCTTTCCCGTGTTCTTTTACGTGTCATTTCCACTAAGCCGAGTTGAGAGAAACCATTAATAGTCGTTTTCACCCTATCTTTACTTAGTGCTTGTTCAAGTGATGCTAATACTCTGCGTTTATGTTCATCATTATTCATATCAATAAAGTCAATAATGATGATACCGCCTAAATTACGTAACCGTAATTGACGAGCAATGGCTTGGCTTGCTTCAATATTAGTATTAAAAATCGTTTCTTCTAAATTTCGATGACCAACAAATGCCCCAGTATTAATATCAATAGTGGTCATTGCTTCCGTTTGATCGATAATCAGATAACCGCCTGATTTTAATTCAACTTTACGCTCTAAAGCTCGCTGAATTTCACTTTCTACACCATAGAGATCAAAAATAGGCTGATTGCCTTGGTGTAATTCAAGTTTAGCGGTTAATTCAGGAATATATTCACCAATAAATTCCTGTAATTGATTGTAAGTTAATTTAGAATCAACTCGTATGCTATCTAATTCGGAACCCGCAAAATCACGTAAGATACGCTGTGCTAAAGCCAGCTCACCATAAATTTGAATACGGGTTTTATTTCTTTTCTTACGTTCAATGATTTTATTCCATAGGCGTTTAAGAAAAGCAGCATCTTGCTTAATTTCATGTTCACCAACGCCTTCGGCGGCAGTACGAATAATAAAACCACCATTTTCATCGCAATACTCTTCAACGAGTAACTTTAAGCGCTCACGCTCTTCTTCACTATCAATTCGCTGAGAAACGCCTACATGAGACGCACCTGGCATAAACACTAAATAGCGAGAAGGCAATGTAATGTCCGTGGTAAGGCGAGCACCTTTGGTTCCTAAAGGATCTTTAACCACTTGTACAATTAAATCTTGTCCTTGATGCACCAGTTGTGCAATATCACGAACATTAAATTTTTTCTGCTCTTCACCTGCAATACATTCAGTGTGAGGCATAATGTCAGAAGCATGTAGAAAAGCGGCTTTATCCAGCCCAATGTCAATAAATGCAGCTTGCATCCCGGGTAATACGCGACTTACCCGACCTTTGTAGATGTTTCCGACAATACCCCGTTTAGCTTCTCTTTCGACATGAATTTCTTGAAGTATGCCTCCGCGAATATAGGCAACACGAGTTTCAGAAGGCGTCACATTCACTAATAACTCAGCTGTCATGAAATATCCTTCTCATTAGCTAAAGACGAAAATTGAGCTATCAATGCTTCGGTTTCAACAAGAGGCAATCCGACAACAGCATGATAACTTCCCTCAATCCGTTGAACAAAACGACCTCCTTTTCCTTGAATACCGTAAGCGCCAGCTTTATCCATTGGCTCCCCTGACTCAATATACGCGCTAATCTCACTCTCTGTCATCTCTCTAAAAGTGACGTGTGTGACGACTAATTGACTCAATGTGCGTGTTCTATTAGAGAGAGCAATTGCTGTCATCACTTGATGTGTTGCGCCTGAAAGTGAACGTAGGATATGTGCAGCATGGGTTTTATCACGAGGTTTTTCAAGAATATGTCCATCATGAACCACAATAGTATCAGAACCCAAAACGGGATAATCATAAGGTGCTTGTTTTACACCTGCTTGTGATTTCTCTTTTGCTAGACGAAGAACATACTCTTCTGGCTTTTCACCTTGTTGCCAAATTTCATCAATTGCTGGCGTAATAATACTAAATTCAACATCTAATAACGCGAGAAGTTCACGTCTTCTTGGTGAACTGGAAGCCAGATAAAGCGTGGTCACAAATCATGTCCTCATGACGATAACGCAAAAGTGACCGCCATGATCCAATAACTTAGTGAACTAAAAACTGGTGACGGATTTTGCGAAGTAAAAAATAAAGCCATGGCCAAAGAATACCACTGACTGGGCTATTCCAGAATACTTGAGGGTGAAAAGTCACGGGTGAAAGTAAAAATTCTGCCCAAAATACAGTGAGATCAACAATAACAACACTTAACATCACCACTAAAGCTTGTTGCCATAATGCTAGATTGCAAAAAAGCTGATATTTAAAGGCGATAACATAACTCACTAACGTGTAGGCCAATGCATTAACACCCAAGGTCGTTCCTTGGACTAGATCCATAATCATACCTAAGACAAACGCGGTTCCGACACTTACACGATGAGGAATTGCTGTTATCCAATAAATAAGAAATAACATCGGCCAAATAGGTCGATATACTTCTAACTGTTCTGGCCACGGCATAATTTGTAAAACTAATGCGACAAGAAAAGAGAGCCAAACAACCCAACGCCCACGACTTTGATATGGATTCATTGTGTCTACCTACTTCTATTTGTATTAGCAGGTGTATTGGTTGCAGCAGGTGTTGTAACAGATGTCGCATTTCCGTTAGTGCCTTCAGCTGTATTGTCTAACGGCTCTTGAGACATAGAACGAGGAAGCGGTGGTCCTGCTTGTTCATAATTAGGTAAAACTTGAGGCATCAGTTGCATTAAACGCTCATTAGCTGCGTTATAAACCTCTGAAGGCAGAGGAGGCTCCCCCATTTTATCTGATGCATTCCATAATAAAAGCAAATAGCGTAAACGCTGTAACTCTGCTGAAGGTCGAACATTAATCACGGAATAAGCCCGTTGATTATCGACTTTAACTGAAGATACCACACCAACAGGATACCCTTCTGGGAAACGCCCCCCCAATCCTGATGTCACTAAAACATCGCCTACACGAATATCAATATTGGCAGGTAATGCTTCTAACAATAAATCATCGGCGCACCCCGCACCAGAGGCGATAACACGAATATCGTTACGTAAAACTTGTACAGGTAATGCATGAGAAGTGTCACATATTAATAGCACACGACTCGTAATCTCACTTACGGCAATAACTTGTCCTACAACACCTTTATCACTAATGACAGGTTGCCCTTCATAGACGCCATCATTGGTTCCTTTATCAATAACCACTTGATCTCGATAAGGCGTGCTATTACCAGACAGCACTTGTGTTACTGTCATCTGTTCATTTTGGCGCAAAGGTGAACCAAGTAATTCTCGTAAACGGGCATTTTCTTGCTTAAATTGCTCCAGTAATTGGCTTTCACCGCTGCGAACTAATAACTCTTTCCTTAACGCTTGATTCTCAAATTGCAAACGCTCACGCGTGGCAAAGGTTTCTGAAATTTGATCGAGGAAACGGCGAGGGCCATTTGCAAGAAAATAGAAGGGACTAACTGCAGTATCAAGATACTGGCGGACTTTAGAAAATGCGCCAATACGGTTATCAGCAATCAATAAAGAAATGGCGATAACCACGGCGATTATTAATCTTAGTTGCAGGGAAGGACCCCGACTAAAAATTGGCTTCATAAACTCTAAAATCACTCACACGGAGAAGTAAAAAAACAGGCGTTAATATTCTCACCAAGGGGGAATCCATTCTCCCTTGTTAGAATTAATCTCAATCTTCGCTAAACAGATCGCCACCGTGCATATCGATCATTTCTAATGCTTTACCACCACCACGAGCAACACAAGTCAGTGGATCTTCAGCAACAATAACAGGAATACCTGTTTCTTCCATCAATAAACGGTCAAGGTTACGTAACAACGCACCACCACCCGTTAATACCATACCGCGCTCTGAAATATCAGAGGCTAATTCTGGTGGGCATTGCTCTAATGCAACCATAACGGCGCTTACGATACCTGTTAATGGCTCCTGCAAGGCTTCAAGAATTTCATTAGAGTTTAATGTAAAGCTACGAGGTACACCTTCTGCAAGGTTACGGCCGCGAACTTCGATCTCATTAACTTCATCAGAAGGATAAGCTGAACCGATATCGTGTTTGATACGTTCAGCTGTTGCTTCACCAATCAGTGAGCCGTAGTTACGACGTACATAGTTAATGATAGCTTCATCAAAACGGTCTCCGCCGATACGAACAGAAGAAGAGTAAACAACACCGTTTAATGAAATCACGGCGACTTCTGTTGTACCGCCACCAATATCGACCACCATTGAACCTGTTGCTTCAGAAACAGGTAATCCTGCCCCGATTGCAGCAGACATAGGTTCTTCAATTAAGAACACTTCGCGAGCACCTGCACTTAATGCTGATTCACGGATTGCCCTGCGTTCTACTTGAGTAGCCCCTACTGGTACACAAACTAATACACGAGGACTTGGACGCATAAAGCTATTGTTATGAACCTGTTTTATGAAGTGCTGAAGCATTTTTTCGGTTACATAAAAATCAGCAATCACACCGTCTTTCATTGGACGGATAGCAGCGATATTCCCAGGTGTACGCCCTAACATCTGTTTGGCTTCATGCCCAACAGCTGCAACACTTTTTGATGTGCCAGCGCGATCTTGACGAATAGCGACAACGGAGGGTTCATCGAGAACAATACCCTGTCCTTTGACGTAAATAAGGGTATTGGCGGTACCCAAGTCAATAGACAAATCGTTGGAAAACATGCCACGAAATTTTTTAAACATACGAAAGGATAATCCTGCAAGCCGGGACGGAAAAATCCGTCTACTCTATCAACCACAATAAGCAGCGACAAGGCGCGATTCACTACTTAGATTAAAGTGGACACGTAAATAATCTTAAAGGCACAATATTCTACGTTACTTTTCCCAATTGGAGCAGAAAAAAACTGCATAAAAAATGGGCTAATTAGAACGATTAACGCATAATTTCGATCCTACGCTGTTCATATTTAACTTATGTAACAATACAAACAACGTTCACATCAATAAAGAGAAATCTCACTTCGTTGCCACACTGTGACTCAAAAGTCTCATTGCAAGTTCAAATAAAATTTATACATTTGAATAAGTACAATCACTCTATTGATATTAAATGGTGTTTTATTAGCAAAAATTGACTGAGATCA